>NZ_JAAPAW010000005.1:0-192 GCF_014435245.1 Streptococcus sp. IMAU 99161
GCTATGTATCGTCGCCTTGGTGAGCCGTTACCTCACCAACTAGCTAATACAACGCAGGTCCATCTCTTAGTGATGCATTTGCACCTTTCAAGTCAACATCATGCAATGTCGACTTTTATGCGGTATTAGCTATCGTTTCCAATAGTTATCCCCCGCTAAGAGGCAGGTTACCTACGCGTTACTCACCCGTTC
>NZ_JAAPAW010000005.1:382-5248 GCF_014435245.1 Streptococcus sp. IMAU 99161
CGCGACAACTATATTAGTATATCACGCCATTTCTTATCTGTCAATACTTTTTTCTAAGTTTTTTTATTTTGTTGGGGGATTATTAAAAAAGGCCCTAGAATTCTAGGACCATTCTGTTTATTCTTTAACTTCTAATAAGCCAATATCTCCATCTTCTCTTCGATAGATCACATTGGTCGTGTTATCTTCAGCATCTCGGTAAATGAAGAAATCATGAGCTAATAAATCCATCTGAAGGATTGCTTCTTCTAAGTCCATTGGTTCAAGATCAATTGTTTTTGAACGAACAACTTTTTCAGTTGTGCCAGCTTCTTCAACTACTGCATCTGTAAAGAGTTTGCCTGCACCAGATTTTACACGATTTTTCTTTTCGATTTTCGTTTTGTTTTTACGAATTTGGCGTTCAATCTTATCTGTAACAAGATCGATGGATCCGTACATATCTTGTGAGACATCTTCAGCACGAAGAGTAATCGATCCTAATGGGATAGTGACTTCTACTTTTGCAGTCTTTTGGCGGTAGACTTTTAAATTAACTCGGGCATCTAAATCTTGGTCTGCCTGAAAATATTTTTCAATCTTTTCAAGTTTAGAAACGACATAGTCGCGAATGGCTTCTGTTACTTCTAGGTTTTCACCACGGATACTATATTTAATCATATAAGTACCTTCTTTCTAAACATTTTACTTTATATGTTTATTATAACGCTTTCACTATGATTTTGCAAATCTTTTTCTTACCTTGCAATTGAAAATGTCTTTATTTCTTTCACACCTTTTTCAGTTAATAGTTGCTTCATCAGCTCGATTGTTTTACCTGTAGTATAGATATCATCAACGATTAAATACTGTTTATTCTTTTGAACCTTCCCCTTTAAACGGAAATGTTGGCTTGTTTTTAACCGTTCTTCTCTTGTTTTTTTAGATTGCGCTACCCCATCCTTTTTTTCAAATATATCACTATAGTTTATCTTTGCATCATCTAATATGGTTGAGACTTGATTAAAGCCCCTTTCTTGCTTTTTCTCTCTACTAATGGGTGTTGGAACAACTATGTAATTCTTATATTTTTTTAGTTCTGTTTTTAATCTTCTTGAAAATACTTTTCCTAGTAGTTTATCTCCTTCAAACTTGTAACGTTTAAAGTATTCTTTCATCGATTCGTTGTACCTATATATAGCTTCATGATGGACGATATTCCCCTTTTGTTCCCACAATTCACAGTCCTTGCAGATCTGTTCTTCTTTCTCTTTAAAACATCTTGGGCAATGAATGCTCCCAATCTCTTGAAACGATTCTTTACATTCTTTGCAAATCCACTCTTCTTGATGACATAAAAGGAGCAGCTCTCTAAACTGATGGTTCTCTCTTAATTCTTTTTCACAAAGTAAACATTGTTTCAAAAGCCTGCCTCCTGATTCATTTCTTTAATTTCCTTTACAGCGTTTTTCATGGCTTTTGTGATCCCATCAGCTAAAAAGAGTAACTGTCCCGTTGGTCTTTCTTTACTACGACCAACCCTTCCTGAGATTTGTACCAATGTACTTTTCGTAAATAAGCGATGGTTACTTTCTATAACAAAGACGTCTACTAAAGGAAAGGTAACTCCTCTCTCTAAAATGGTGGTTGAAACCAAAATGGATACTTCTCTATTTCTAAACTCCTCAACGATCCGTAATCGGTCCTCTGTTTTAGAAGAGACAAATCCAAGTTTTTCCTTTGGAAAATATTTTGTTAAAATATCTTTCAATTGTTTACCTAGTTCAATTTCTGATACAAATAGTAACAAGGGATAGGTTGTTTGTCTTTGCTGTTTGATAAGCTGCAATAAATCATGTGAAATTTTTCCTTTTTCTATCTTCTGTCTAATTTTTGAAACCCATTTTATCTCAGGAACTACTAAGGGGTTGCCGTGAAATCTTCTAGGTAGACTATAACGACTGACTTCCTTTTTCTTTACTTTCTTGTCCAATTCATCTGTAGAGGTTGCAGTTAAATAAAGGGTGTTGCCTTCTTTTTTAATTGCATTTTGGGCTGCTTTATATAACACGGGATTGTCCACATAGGGGAAGGCATCCACTTCATCAATGATCAGAAGATCAAATGCTTTGTAAAACTTTAACAATTGGTGTGTGGTCGCGATCACCAAAGGCGTTCGAAAATAAGGCTCCGACTCTCCATGAAGCAAGGATATGGGGCAGGAAAAATCTTCCTTCATTCTTCGGTACAATTCGATACAAACATCAATTCGTGGTGTTGCAATACAAACTGCTTTACCATTCTTGATCGAATTCGCTACAACTTGGTACATCATTTCCGTTTTTCCGGCACCTGTCACAGCGTGGACCAAAGCATTCTTGTTTCCTTTCACTGCTTGGATCAGTCCATCAGATACCTCTTGTTGATATGAAGTTAAGGTTCCTTTCCAGTTCAATACCTCTTGGCCTTCAAAGTCTTGCTGCGCTATGGCATACAGCTTCTGATCACTCCGGAGTCTTCCCAATTGGATACAGGCTCTACAATACAATACATCTTCACTCAACCTCCATAGTTTTTGATCAATCACACTACCACATCTAAAACAAACGTAGGCCCCATTTTGTTTTTCTATTGCTGGAATTTCTTGGGCTATTTTATATAAATCATCTGTCATTTGACTCTTGGTTAAGAGCCTTCCATAAGTATCTTCAATCTTCATACTTATTAATTCGTAAAAATTGGTGAAAATAGTTCTTTTTTTGTAAAATAAAACTATGGAATATATTACATTTAAAGTTGACGGTACCGTCCAGGAAGAAATCAAAAAATCTAAATTTATTTGTCATGTTAAACGTGTCTCTTCTGAAGAGGAAGCTAGAGATTTTATCAACGCGATCAAGAAGGAACACTACAAGGCTACACATAATTGCTCTGCTTTCATCATTGGAGAACAAAGTAACATCAAACGGACTAGTGACGATGGCGAACCTAGTGGAACAGCGGGTGTACCGATGTTGGGAGTTTTAGAGAATCATCACATCGCCAATAGTTGTGTCGTGGTTACCCGCTATTTTGGGGGAATTAAATTAGGCGCTGGCGGTCTGATTCGTGCATACTCTGGAAGTGTTGCTCAAGCGGTTCGAGAGATTGGGCTGGTAGAAATCAAAGAACAAGTGGTCCTAGGGATTACACTTTCTTATTCCCAATACCAAGAGTTTGTTAATTTTTTAAAAGATCATCAATTGACGGAACAAGATCCGCTGTTTACCGATCTGGTGACGACTACTATCTTTGTAGATAAAGAAAGCCAAAGTTCGATCACAGCAGCTTTAGTCGAATTTTACAATGGCAAAGTCCACATAGAAGATCAAGGGATTCGTGAGGTTGAAGTACCCCTTCTTTTCCCTGAGAAGCAATAAAGCACTTAAAATAAACAAAACCTATTGGCAACGATAGGTTTTGTTTATCGCATCCATAAAAATTCTATATTTTACTTTCTTCCCGTAAGAGACTATACTAGATAATATCAAGAGAACCTAGAATTGAGGTATATTATGGCTATTTATGAAAATATTACAGAATTGATTGGAAACACTCCGATTGTCAAGTTGAATCGTCTTGTTCCTGAAGGAGCTGCAGATGTCTATGTTAAACTAGAAGCTTTCAACCCTGGATCATCTGTCAAAGACCGGATTGCTTTGAGCATGATTGAAAAAGCTGAAGCAGATGGCAAAATTAAACCAGGTGATACGATTGTTGAAGCAACTAGTGGAAATACTGGGATTGGTTTGTCATGGGTTGGAGCAGCAAAAGGCTATAAAGTTGTGATTGTCATGCCTGAAACCATGAGTGTGGAACGTCGTAAAATCATCCAAGCTTACGGAGCTGAACTCGTTTTAACCCCTGGTAGCGAAGGAATGAAAGGTGCTATTGCCAAAGCTGAAGCAATTGCTGCAGAACGAAACGGTTTCCTTCCTCTTCAATTTGAAAACCCTGCTAACCCAGAGGTTCATGAGAGAACAACTGGACAAGAAATTGTTGATGCTTTTGGAAAAGAAGGCCTTGATGCTTTTGTTGCAGGCGTCGGTACTGGTGGTACTGTTTCTGGTATTTCTCATACGTTGAAAAAGAATAATCCAGCAGTTAAAGTCTATGCTGTTGAGGCCAATGAATCTGCAGTCCTTTCTGGTGAAAAACCTGGACCACATAAAATTCAAGGTATATCCGCTGGTTTTATTCCAAATACTTTAGACACAAATTCTTATGATGGCGTTCGTCGTGTGTCTTCTGAGGAAGCTTTCGAACTAGCACGTGCTATCGGGGGAGCTGAAGGATTCTTAGTCGGTATTTCTAGTGCTGCTGCGATCTATGCTGCGATTGAAGTAGCTAAAGAATTGGGTAGCGGCAAAAAAGTTCTTGCTCTTGCACCAGATAATGGCGAACGTTACCTTTCTACTACTCTTTACGAATTTGAATAATTCTCTATATCAAAAAACTTCGGTAGGTTTTATGGCTCTTTGTCAACTGTAGTGGGTTGATGAAAAGTTATAACCTGGAGAGAACCAAATTGGTTCTCTCCTTTTTGATGTTCAAAGCGATGAGAATTCTCGTTTTAAAGTTTTCAAAATTTCGGAAGCCAAAAGCATTTCGCTTGATGACTTTGATGAGGTTATTTGTTGCTTCAAGTTTTGCGTTTGAGTAGGGAAGTTCCAGTGCATTAATGATCTTATCCTGATCTCTCAAAAAGCTCCTAAAAATAGTCTGGAAGATAGGATTCACAGCAGAAATGGACTCTGTGATCAATTCAAAGAAATAGTCAGCGTGCTTCTCTTGAAAATGAAACAGTAAGAGTTGATAGAGTTCATAGTGATCTCTAAGATCTTGAGA
>NZ_JAAPAW010000006.1:0-155809 GCF_014435245.1 Streptococcus sp. IMAU 99161
CAGTTGGAACATCTGAAGCAGATGCCAAAGAAAAAATCGCCCATATCGAAGCAGAAATCAATGCTTTTGTAGGGTAAGCAGCAGAAAGAGGCTGGGACAAAAGTCCTAGCCTCTCATTTGTTTTTGGATTATCGAGCAAGACACAGTGGTTGAGTGCTCAAAGCACTGCTTTGAGGTGGCGGATAGAACTTGCGAAGCAAGTATCCTAAGTCTTTGTTCGCTTTTTAAGCTTCAAAGATGCCCTATGTTGACGGAAACTATGTTTCCTTTATCTGCAACCTTCAACAGTCTCCCAGACTGTTGAAGCTGTGCGGAGGTGGGACGACGAAATCGAATTCTAACGAATGACCGATTTCTGTCCCACTCTCTTTTTCGTATCAAAATTCAGCATTTTTTTCGTCTTTATGGCATACTAGACTTAGAAGAAAGCGAGGTAATCTCATGGAACAATTTTTAGAAGATATTAAAGATCTTGAAGTCACAACAGTCGCGCGTGCGCAAGAAGCGATCGACAAAAAAGAAACAGCAACCTTCTTTATTGGACGTAAGACTTGTCCTTACTGTCGAAAGTTCGCTGCTAAGCTAGCAACGGTCGTAGCTGAAACAAAAGCTCATATCTACTTTATCAATAGTGAAGAGCCAAGCCAACTAGAGGCTTTACAAGCCTTTCGTGCTCGATATGAAATTCCTACTGTCCCAGGCTTCCTTCATACAGAAGACGGTCAAGTCAGCGTACGTTGTGACTCTTCTATGAGTCCAGAAGAAATCAAAGCATTTGCTCATCTATAAAAAAATTGAGGCTGGGACAAAAGTCCTAGCCTCTCATTTGTTTTTGGATTGTCGAGCAAGACGCAGTAGTTGATCAGGCTCTACTACGCCGATTTCATCAGCTTTTACAGCTCTACTCAACTGTGCGGAGGTGGGACGACGAAATCGAATTCTAACGAATTACCGATTTCTGTCCCACTCTCAATTTTAATTTTTAATAAACGCTTCCCAGATCTTTTGCTGGGGTTTAGCAAAAGGATAATCTGAAAATTCTTCTGGTGTTAACCAAACAGTCGATTCACTTGTTGGCTGCTCCCCTTCTTTTACCAAGCCGTAACGAAGTTGAACCTGCCACTTACGATGCGAAAAGACATGCTGGACGATGGGATATGATACGTCATGCCAATCAATAACCATGTCATAGTCTTGTTCAAAGGAAAGAATTTCCGGAATGTCTTCTACTTTCTCCTCCCCATCCAGTAGAGACAATTGACCCAGGTTCTCGGATAGGCTATCCACTTCAATCAACGGAAAATGCCAGAAGCCTGACAAAAGCCCTTCTCGCTCATTTTTCTCCAGCAAGTAGCGTCCTTGATGATCCTTTATAATAAAGGCTGTTAAATAAACTGGTACTGGTTTTTTCTTGGGTGCCTTGATCGGGTATCGATCCATGGTTCCATGCAAATAAGCCGCACTGTAGGCCTTTACAGGACTCTCTTCTGGTCGTGGATTGACTGGGGATTCAATATCTGAACCCAAATCCATTAAAGCTTGGTTAAAGTCCCCTGGACGATCTGGATCAATCAAAATCTCCATCATAGCTTGAAAAATCTTACGATTGGACGGGATCCCGATATCATAATCCACCTCAAACAAGCGAGCCAGTACCCTCATGACATTACCATCCACTGCTGGCTCTGCTAATCCAAAAGCAATACTAGCAATGGCACCGGCTGTATATGGCCCAATTCCCTTCAATTTAGATATTTCCTCATAGCTTGATGGAAACACACCTTCATGTTTTTTCATGATCTGTTGGGCGGCCGTTTGCATATTGCGCACGCGAGAGTAATACCCCAAACCTTCCCAGGCTTTTAAGAGCTTTTCTTCCGGCGCATTGGCCAGATTCTTAATCGTCGGAAACCAGTTCAGAAAACGTTCGTAATAAGGAATCACAGTATCGACACGTGTCTGCTGAAGCATAATTTCAGAAATCCACACCCGATAAGCATCCTGATTTTGTCGCCAAGGGAGATCCCTTTTATTTTCATCGTACCACGCTAGAAGATCTCTACGAAAGTCTTTTATTTTTTGAGGCTCCCACATTTCAATGTTGTAGTCTTTTAGATCGACCATATTCTTCCTTATATCTATAATAGAAAACTCTGGGACAAGACCAGAGCTTTCACATTCTATGCTTCTTGTTTCGCTTGGGATGCAGTAATTAACGTCAACTTGAAGACATCATCCGCATTACATCCACGAGACAAGTCATTGACCGGTTTGTTCAATCCTTGAAGGACTGGACCAACAGCCGCAAATCCACCGAACCGTTCCGCCATCTTGTAGCTAATATTTCCAGCTTCAATGCTTGGGAACACAAAGACAGTGGCCTTACCAGCTACCTTACTTCCAGGAGCTTTTAAGGCTGCAATTTCTGGCACAAAAGCGGCATCAAATTGCAATTCCCCATCGATATCAAGGTCTGGGCGAAGTTCTTGGGCAATTTTAGTTGCTTCAACAACTTTATCCACCCCTTCACCAAAGCCAGATCCCTTAGTTGAATAGCTTAACATTGCGATATGTGGGTCGATGCCAAACATTTTAGCTGTACTTGCTGAATTAATGGCAATCTCAGCCAAACCTTCAGCATCTGGATTGATATTAATAGCACAGTCAGCAAAGAGATAACGTTCATCCCCACGCACCATTAAGAAGGCACCGGAAGTGCGTTTCACACCTGGTTGTGTTTTGATGATTTGAAGTGCAGGACGAACCGTTGATGCAGTTGAATGAATGGCACCTGAAACCATTCCATCCACTAAGCCAAGATAGACCAACATTACACCAAAGTAGTTGACATCTTCCAGCAAGGCTTGACGCGCTTCTTCTTCTGTCATTTTTCCCTTACGGCGCTCCACTAGTGCAGCAACCATTTCCTCAAAGCCATCATAATGATGGGGATCAATGACTTCAAAACCTTCTGTAACCCCTTCAATTTCAAGGTAAATACGGATTTTTTCAGTATTCCCTAGAAGGACGGGTGTAACATCCGATTCTTTAACAATCCGCTTAGCCGCTTGTAAAATCCGTGGCTCTTCGCCTTCAGGGAGAACAATGCGCGCATTGCGACCAACTAAGCTTGATTTGAGTTTTTCAAAAACTTCCATGAGTTTACTCCTTTAATAATTAATGACTCTTTTGGAGCTGTGCTAGGACAGCTTGAAAATCGGGAGGTAACGGACTCTCAAGGACCAACTCCTCCTCTAGAAATGGGTGATAATAGGAGAGACGATGGCAATGAAGGGCCTGGCGCTCAATACCATCTTCTAAACTTCCACCGTAGAGATCGTCTCCCAAGAGCGGAAAACCGATATAAGAAAAATGGACGCGGATCTGATGGGTTCGACCTGTGTGTAACTGAATATCCACTAGGTGAATATCACCAAAAGATTGAACGACCTGGTAGCTCGTATGGGCATACTTGCCACCTTTTGCTACCTTTCGAGTAATGATCGAATCTTCATCACGCGCAATCGGAGCAATAATCTCTCCGACAGGATCAAGCTTTCCTGACCCCTTAACCAAGGCATAATAGCGTTTCTGGATCGTTTTGGCCTGCAATTGCTTATCTAAACGGGCATGAGCATAGCCATGTTTGGCAAAGAGCATAACGCCACTTGTATCCTTGTCCAAGCGCGTGACAATGTGAACCTGCTGGTTCTCATAGCACTGTTTCACATAATAGCCTTTCACAAAATTTGCTAAGGTATTAGAATGAATCGCACTTGGAATCGAGGCAATGCCAAAGGGTTTGTTTAAGACCAAAAAATGATCATCTTCAAACAAAATATCCAAGGGCCGATCCATGGGTTTTAGGGTTTCGAACCCTTCTTCTGCCGGAATATCAATGACCAAGCGATCCCCAATATCCAACAGATAAATCGCATTTTCTGGCCGATCATTCACTAAAATCCGACCACCACGAAACTTGATCTTGGCTAAGAGACCTTTTGAAACCTCGTGCTTTTTCAGGAAAGTTTTGACCTTGACATGCTCATCGGCTATGAATTCAAATCTCATTCCCTTTCATCTCCGATAAAGGCATCCTTGACCCGATTCCAAAAACTAGTATGACTAGAGCTTGCCACAAAATTAATCTTATGATTATCGATCTGGTATTCTACCTTGGCAATATTGCGATAAGAATAAGTCGAATTATCAACAGAGATAATATGGAAGCCAGGTCGTGTCGGTGTAATCTCGATCTTATCCTTTTTAGGGACAATGACAGAAGAACCCAAGGTACGATAAACACGGTTGTTGAGACTAGCGATCTCAGCAATCTGCAACGCCTCAATAGTTGGGTGAAGGACTGCTCCTCCCAAGGATTTGTTGTAAGCCGTACTTCCTGTAGGAGTCGAAACGGTAATCCCATCTCCTCTGAAGCGCTCAAAATCCACACCATTGATCATAAGATCCGCCACCATCGTCCTGTCACTGCGCTTGATCGTAGCTTCGTTCAGCGCTCTCATCGTGCGGGTTTCACCATTGTCAAAGGTAATCTTAACATTTAAAATAGGGTAGGAAACCTTGGCTCCCGTGTCATATTTTAAATTTTCAACTAGCTTGTCGATCTCGCTGTCTAGGTAATCGGTATAAAAGCCTAAGTGCCCAGTATGGACACCGATAAAGCGAACCCGATCTAACTGGTGTTCATACTTATGAAAAGCCGACAGCAACATCCCATCCCCACCAATGGAAATGACAATATCGGGATGTTTCTCCGTTAAAATAAAATTATTTTGACGGAGCTTGTAACTCAATTGTTGAAAAACCTCTTCACTCTGACGCTTTCGATTGCGAATGATGGATACTTTTTTACCTGTAGTCTTCATCTGTGTCATCACTATTTCCAACGCCATCATTTAACTTACGATGAAGTGGATCAAACAGGGCTTGAGCTTCCTGAATCGCATCCCGAATGGCACCCATCTCTTCATCCAAGAGATAAGCAAGGTTTGCGGTCGTCTCTAAGCGTTTTTTGATCTCGTCTGGAAAGTCTCCTTTATATTTATAATTTAGCGAATGTTCGATTGTTGCCCAAAAATTCATGGACAAGGTCCGAATTTGAATCTCTGCTAAGATGGTTTCATTTCCATCGATGGTATCAACGGGGTACTCTACTACCACATGGTAGCTTCTATAACCACTGGATTTTTTGTGGCGAATATAGTCCCGCTCTTGGATCACACGCATATCCTGCCGATGTCGCAAGACCTCCAAAACCTCATCCACATCGTCCACAAACTGGACCATGATCCGAAGCCCCGCTATATCTTGCATATCCTGGGCCAGATTTTCTTCTGAAATACTTCTTCGAACCATCTTTTCGCGGATACTCTCGATGGGTTTTACACGGCCTGTGACAAACTCGATGGGTGAATGCTTTTGTTGCTTCCGGTATTGTTTGCGAATTCCCCGAAGTTTAATTTTTAATTCCCCAACAGCTTGGATATAGGGGTCTAAGAAATTTTCCCAATCAATTGCCATCCTACCACCTTGTATTCTGAAACGTTTTTGTATACAATAAACACATCTCTTATTATATCATGAATCGCTACCAAAAAAAAGCAAAGGATGACAAAATGAACCATTTAGAAATTGAATACAAAACCATGTTAGACAAGGATGAATACCAATCCCTTCTTCCACTCTTTACTGACACTCAAGAGGTCGTCCAAACCAATCACTATATCGACACTCCAAATCAGCTCATCCGCAAAAAAAAGATGGCACTCCGAGTTCGGACCTTTGCAAGCACAGCTGAACTCACCCTAAAGGTACCTGAGACAGTCGGGCACTTCGAATACAATCAAGATCTGAGTCCAGAAGAAACCCAGTCTATCCTACAGCATCAAGCCTTACCAGATGGTGAAATTAAGGAATTGTTATCTTCCAAAAAGATCCCACTTGAGAAACTGGCCGTCTGGGGAAGTCTCACGACCAAACGCTTGGAAAAAGAGACAGAAGCAGGCCTAGTCGCACTAGACTACAGTACTTATCTGGACACAGCAGACTATGAATTGGAAATCGAGGTAGAGACAGCTGAAGAGGAAGCAAATTTTCAACAATTCATAAAGGACCACGGTATCAGCTACAAACCCGCTAAAAGTAAAATCGCAAGATTGGCACAAAGGTTGTTAAATAGCTGAAATTATCACAATTTTTTGCTAAAATAGTGCTAAGATTAAATTCTAAAAGAGGTTGGAATCACATGTCAGATAAAAAAAATATGAAACTCTTCTCTCTCAATTCAAATCCAGGCATTGCGCAGAAAATAGCGAAACACGCTGGCGTTCCACTTGGAAAAATTTCTTCACGCCAATTTTCTGATGGAGAAATCCAAGTCAATATTGAAGAAAGTGTTCGTGGATACGATATCTATATCATTCAATCAACGAGCTATCCCGTTAACAATCACTTAATGGAACTCTTGATCATGGTTGATGCTTGTCAACGGGCTAGTGCCAATACGGTCAATGTGGTCATGCCTTATTTTGGCTACGCCCGTCAAGACCGTACTGCTGCTCCTCGTGAACCAATCACAGCTAAATTGGTTGCGAATATGTTGGTCAAAGCCGGTGTGGATCGTGTCGTAACACTGGACCTTCACGCTGTTCAGGTCCAAGGGTTCTTTGATATCGCAGTAGACAACCTCTATACCATCCCACTCTTTGCGGAACACTATATTAACAAAGGATTAACTGGCTCCGATGTCGTCGTTGTTAGTCCAAAGAATTCCGGTGTTAAACGCGCTCGTAGTTTAGCCGAATACTTGGACTCTCCAATCGCTATTATCGATTACGAACAAGATGATGCCAACCGTGATTATGGCTATATCATTGGAGATGTCAAGGGTAAGAAGGCCATCTTGATTGATGATATTTTAAACACTGGTAAAACCTTCTCAGAATCATCTAAAATCGTTCAACGAGAGGGAGCAACTGAGATTTATGCCGTCTCTAGCCATGGTTTATTTGTCAAGGGAGCTGCAGAGTTATTAGACCAATCTCCAATCAAAGAAATCTTGGTAACAGATTCGGTTGCTACCAAAGAAAAGACTCCTAAAAATGTGAACTATCTGACAGCCAGCGAATTAATTGCTGAAGCAATTGTTCGTATCCAAGAAAGAAAACCGGTTAGTCCACTTTTTGCCTACCATAAGAAATAAGGTCCTCATTTGATATACTTTGATAATGCAGCAACGACGCCTCTCTTGCCTGAAGTCATCACCAAAATGACTGAAACCATGCAATCGACATATGGAAACCCTTCTAGCCTCCATGCCCATGGTCGAATGGCTAAAAAACTCCTCAGAGAAGCGCGTGAGCAAATTGCTCAAGCTCTCCAAACCCTTCCCAATCGCATTCTCTTCACTTCAGGTGGATCAGAAAGTAATAATACAGTTCTAAAAGGCTACTGTCTCAAACACCAAGATCAAGGCAAGCATATCATTACGACTGCTCTTGAGCACCATGCTGTCTTAGAGCCTCTTGAATACCTTGTCGAACGTTTTGGATTCGAGGTAACGATCATTCAACCAAGAGATGGTCGCATACAGGTCGATGATCTCAAGGCAGCCCTGAGACCTGATACCATCCTTGTCTCGACCATGTATGCCAATAATGAGACAGGTGATCTCTTACCCATCAAAGAAATCGGCCAACTTTTAAAAAACCATCCTGCAGCCTTTCACGTCGATGCCGTTCAAGCAATTGGCAAGGTCCCTGTCTATCCTGAAGAGCTGGGAATCGATTTCCTCAGTGCTTCAGCTCATAAGTTTCATGGACCAAAGGGGGTCGGTTTTCTTTATGCAGCGACTCCAGATTTTGATCAACTGTTACACGGTGGCGATCAAGAGAATAAAATGAGAGCCAGCACCGAAAATCTTATTTCCATCGTCGGAATGGCTGAGGCACTTCATCAGGCTAGTCTTCATCAAGAAGAAAACTTCCGCCAGGTTCAAAAACTCGGACAAGAACTAGTCAATGGTTTAGCAACCTACGACTACTACGTAAACGCTTGTGATGACCACCTTCCCTTTGTATGGAACCTTGGCTTTCCAGGTGTGCAAAATGACATCTTACTCATGCGACTGGATCTAGCGGGTATCTCTGTATCCACTGGTTCTGCTTGCACTGCTGGGACCGTACAACCCAGCCATGTTTTAGAAGCCCTCTATGGCGCTGATAGTCCTCGTCTAAAAGAATCCCTGAGGATTAGTTTTTCAGAACTCAATACCACTGAGGAAGTTCAAACCTTCCTCGCAAGTCTTAAAGAAATTTTATCATAGGAGAACAATATGGCATTTGGAACTACTGTTTCATTAAAAGACTGTAAATATACCTATCGTCTTCATCCCAATGTAAAGAAATACACCCTTCGCGACAACACTTTTGCTGTCACAAAAGTCGGTAATTTCGAATTAAATCGTTTACTTGAGGCTGTCCCCAACAGCGGTGATGGATTTTTACTCAAAATCATTTTTAATAAAGACCTCTCAGGCTTCAAAATTAACATCACTGATAAGTCTGGGCTTCGCCTAGTCAACATCTTTAAAGATTCAAAAAATGACATCATCCAACAAAAATTTTATTTCTTAATGGATAGTCTCGTTGAAAGAGAAATTTTCGATAAAATCGAGGTTTAAAAATGGTTACTTTAACTTATATAGATGCTTATCAAGTGGAACGTACCACTACTTACACCGATCTTGCAGCCTGTATTCTTGATTTTTCAGGCTGTGTGACCCTTCCGGACACCTACAACGTTACGTCCATTCACTACAAGGGAAAAAGACTTCCTTATACTGGAAAAATAGACGGCCTCTACAACTTTCTAAAGAAGATTGAACAAGACGAAAGAGCCTAAACAGTTGCTACAAACAGAAAATTCTTTGTTTGTAGTAACTGTTTTCTTTTGGTAAAAAAATAGAGAAAAATCGGTTTAGATAGTTGATTTTTTCACAATCTTCCTATACAATAAAGGGGAAAGGTTGTGATATTGTGAAACATGATAAAAATACACCAATTCCACGCGCAACAGCAAAACGCTTATCCCTTTATTACCGCATTTTCAAGCGCTTCAACTCCGAAAAAATAGAGAAAGCTAATTCCAAGCAAATCGCAGATGCTATCGGAATTGACTCAGCGACAGTTCGTCGAGACTTCTCTTATTTTGGCGAATTGGGAAGACGGGGCTTCGGATATGATGTTAAAAAGCTAATGAACTTTTTTGCAGATCTTTTAAATGATAATGCGATTACCAACGTAGCCATTGTTGGGATCGGCAATATGGGAAGTGCGCTTCTTAACTACCGCTTCCACGAGCGAAACAAAATGAAA
Organism: Streptococcus sp. IMAU 99161; assembly: GCF_014435245.1. Taxonomy (NCBI): domain Bacteria; kingdom Bacillati; phylum Bacillota; class Bacilli; order Lactobacillales; family Streptococcaceae; genus Streptococcus; species Streptococcus sp. IMAU 99161. The sequence continues at coordinate 9,396 of NZ_JAAPAW010000006.1, forward strand.
ATTGTCATGGCTTTTGATGTAGATGACCACGAACTGGTTGATACCAAAAGTAAGGATGGAATTCCCATTTACGGAATTTCTTCAATCAAAGAAAAATTAAAACAAGAAGGAATCCAGACAGCTATTTTGACCGTTCCTAGTGTCAAGGCGCAAGAAGTGGCAAGCCTCCTTGTCGATGCTGGTATCAAGGGTATTTTAAGCTTTTCACCGGTTCATTTATCCCTCCCAAAAAGTGTTGTCGTTCAATATGTGGACCTAACCAGTGAGTTGCAAACCCTTCTTTATTTCATGAGAAAAAACGAAGAATAACAAGAACAGCTTTAGTAAAAAAAGAGTGTGGGACAGAAATCGGTAATTCGTTAGAATTCGATTTCGTCATCCCACCTCCGCACAGTTGAGTAGGGCTGTAAAAGCTGATGAAATCCGCGTAGTAGAGCAGCCCACTCAACCACTGCGTCTTGCTCTACAATCCAAAGAAAATTAAGAGGCTAGGACTTTTGTCCCAGCCTTTTTTTATACTAAGAGATCAGTCTCTTCACGGTAACTGTAATAGTTATCTTCCGAAACAATCAAATGATCCAACAAGGTTAAACCCATCACATCACAGGCTTCTATGACACGATTGGTGACCTCATCATCATTTTTACTCGGAAATACTGCACCAGATGGATGATTGTGAGCTAGAATGATAGAGGTAGCCATATGCTTTAAGGCATAGTGGAGAATTTCGCGCGGTTCTGCGATACTACGATTGACCGTTCCGATAAAGATAGTCTGTTGGTGAATAATCTCATTTTGTGTATTCAAATAGAGTGCTACTAGATGCTCCTGCTTCTTATGGCCAATTTCCTGTTGAATTTTATGGGCCAATTTTTGACTGCTCATGATCTGTTCTGAACTCATCAACTGATCTTTGTGAATCCGTCTTCCTAACTCGATAACCGCTTGCAGTTCAATTGCCTTGACACGACCAATTCCTGAGATTTCCTGCAACTCTTCTAAGGTCAAATTCCCCAGCTCTTTTAAACTATTCACAGACGTCAAGAGGTTTTGGGCAATCTCATAGACACTTTTTTGTTTATTTCCAGTCCTCAGTAGAATAGATACCAGCTCCTGGTGACTTAACTTCTCAACTCCCTCTGAGACCAAACGTTCTCTAGGAAGCAAAGATGGTTCAATAAATGAAATTTCGTACATAATTTCCTCCTCACTTATTAATTCGTAATCAAAAGAGAAAATCATGTATTTCTTTACTGACAAGATATTTCTTGCTTCAAATCATCCAATACTAGCACTTGGTCTTTCTTAAACCAAATTTGGTATCCGCTCTGTACTTGCTCCAGTTCTTTTAAAAATGTTTGAATCTCAGAACGCATCAAATACTCTTGGTGCTGAGGAATCGCCTCTAGTGCCTGATAAAGCTGCTCGACTTCATAAATGCCTTTTGTAATTAAACCATTTCGTGGAAAATCATTGACTAAAAGTTTGTAAAAATGATGTAAGAGATGATAAATCCGATCCTTGGTCACAATTTTTCCTCCTTATCCTGCCTTACCACCTAGTATTATACCTTGAATTTCACACAGAAGTATGACAAGTCTCTTACATTATGTTACCAGTCTCTTACATTTTTACAGTTTTCATTCATAAAAATAGAAGCCTAGGCCTTGCCTTAAGCTTCTATTTCCTTAAAGTTGCATTTGATTGTAGGATTTCCCAAAGGAATCCAAGATATCTTTTGGAGCCTTGTCATAGTCAACGGAGGTTTCCAAACTCCCTTTGACAATCGTACGATAAGTTGCTGCAGCATCCTCACAAGTTACTAGCGTAATTTCATTGACACCTTCACGGTCTTGGATTACATCCACACGATCAGGGGTCACCGTCTCAACAGACGAGATGACATAGGTATAAATCTTTTCCTTATCCGTGATGTAGATCTTCATGCCAGCCTTGGCTTTTTCCAAAGGTGAGAATAACATAGCATTAGCACCAGTCAAACCAAAGACATGGTGACTGGCAAGTGAATAATTGCCTTTCCCCATGACTTGGGTTTCCTTCATGGTCCCTGCGCCATAATATAGGGCAACGTTTTCGAGTCCCTTAAAGATGGGAAGATTCATGTTTAATTCAGGAATCGAAATTCCACCAATAACAGGAAGCTTCTGAGCCTGCCATTGAGCATTGATCACTGCTTCAGTCGACAAAGACTGCACATGCTGAAAATCAAAACTCGTCTTTACTTTCTTATTTTTATCTAGGGTCTTTTTATCAACCTTGCTCACCTGGTATTGATTGGTGTGCCAAACCATGATCATATTTCGGATCGGTGCATTAAAGATCAATAATAGTGAGAGGATAATCAAGAGCGTTGCAACAACATTGATAAGAGTATTGCGTAAACTCTTTTTCTTTTTTCTTTTGCGTGACATTCTGTCCCCTTATCTATTCGTTTTCTTCTACTATTTCTTCGTCTTTTTCATCTGCCTGAACTGTTGTAAAGGTCACAATCTTAGCATCCTGATCCAGTCGCATCACTTTCACACCCTGAGTAGAACGACCAGTTTGAGAAATATTAGCCACACCCGTCCGAATCATCACACCAGTATTGGTTATAATCATAAGGTCTTCATTGCCTTCAACAGTCATGAGACCTGCGAGAGCACCATTTTTCTCTGTAATGTTGGCTGTCTTAATTCCCTTACCACCACGACCTTTGGTTGGGTATTCACTTGCCATTGTCCGCTTACCATACCCTTTTTCAGTGATGATCAACACTTCATCTTGGTCCGTAATCACGCTAGCACCGACAACCTGGTCTCCATCACGAAGATTCACTCCACGAACCCCAGTGGCTGTCCGGCCCATATTCCGAACGACCGATTCATTAAAGCGAACAGAATAGCCATACTTGGTACCGATGATAACGTCTGTATCTCCATCAGTAAGGAAGACATTGATCAATTCATCATCATCTCTTAGATTTAAGGCTTTCAGTCCATTTTGACGGATATTTGAAAACTCTGCTACATTGGTCCGTTTCACCAAACCTTGTCGCGTCGTAAAGAAGAGATAAGCCTCATCACTTCGATCTTGCTCAACATTGATAATGGTTTGAATGGACTCTCCTTCGTCCAGTTTCAAAAGATTGACAATCGGTAAGCCTTTGGCTGTACGTCCATATTCTGGGATTTCATAGCCTTTCAGACGATAGACACGTCCCTTATTGGTAAAGAAGAGCAGATGGTCGTGGGTGCTAGTTGATACCAGTTCACGGACAAAATCATCATCTTTTACACCCGTTCCTTGAACACCACGTCCCCCACGTTTTTGAGCTGTAAATTCAGCTTGGTCCAAACGTTTGATATATCCTTTGTTAGAAAGAGTAATCAAGACATCGGTTTCTTCAATCAAGTCCTCATCTTCAAGAGACAGAACTTCACCGACCATCAACTCCGTGCGACGAGCATCGCCAAACTTGCGTTTGACTTCTTCCAATTCTTCTTTGATAATTGCAACGACCCGTTCTGGTTTAGCCAAAATATCTGCTAAATCAGCAATCAAAGCTACCAAGTCATCGTATTCATTTTGAATTTTATCTCGTTCCAAACCAGTCAAACGACGAAGACGCATATCCAATATAGCTTGACTTTGGCGTTCTGACAGCTTGAATTTGCTCATCAATTCCGCTTGAGCCTCTGCATCCGTTTGGCTGTTGCGAATGATTTTGATTACTTCATCAATATGATCTAGGGCAATGAGCAAACCTTCTAAAATATGAGCTCGGGCTTCTGCCTTTTCCTTATCAAAGATGGTCCGGCGAGTCACTACTTCTTTTTGATGCTCAATATAAGCGCCCAAAATTTGACGAAGAGAGAGAATTTTAGGAACTCCATTTTCAATGGCCAACATATTGAAACCAAAGCTAGTTTGCATTTGAGTCAGCTTAAAGAGGTTATTTAAGATCACGTTTGCAGATGCATCCCGGCGTACTTCAATGATAAAGCGAACCCCTTCACGGTTGGATTCATCCCGTACAGCTGTAATCCCTTCGATCCGTTTTTCTTGCACTAAACGGACAATATGTTCATGGACCTTGGTCTTATTGACCATATATGGAAACTCAGTCACGACAATGCGTTCTCGGCCGCTCTTAGTTACTTCAATCTCAGTGCGAGAGCGAAGGACGATAGAACCTTTCCCTGTCTCATAAGCCTTGAAGATCCCTGATTTCCCCATGACAAGAGCTCCTGTCGGGAAATCCGGGCCAGGCAAGACTTCCATCAAGTCGCGTGTCGTCACTTCAGGATTGTCCATCATCAACTTCACAGCATCAATGGTTTCTCCAAGGTTGTGAGGTGGAATATTAGTGGCCATCCCAACAGCGATCCCCGTTGCCCCATTTACAAGAAGGTTCGGAAAACGCGCTGGAAGAACTAATGGTTCGCGCTCACTGGCGTCATAGTTATCCACAAAATCAACGGTATTTTTGTTGATATCGCGCAACATTTCAAGAGCGATCTTACTCATACGAGCTTCGGTATACCGTTGTGCAGCGGCACCATCACCGTCCATAGAACCAAAGTTTCCATGACCATCCACTAACATGTAGCGATAACTCCACCATTGCGCCATCCGAACCATGGCTTCATAAATAGAGGAATCCCCGTGTGGGTGATATTTACCCATAACATCCCCTGTGATACGAGCTGATTTCTTATGTGGTTTGTCAGGTGAAACCCCCAACTCGTTCATACCGTATAAGATACGGCGATGAACAGGTTTTAAACCATCTCGAACGTCAGGAAGAGCACGAGACACGATTACACTCATGGCATAATCGATAAAGCTCGTCTTCATTTCTGATGTTAAATTCACATTAATAAGATTATTATCCTGCATTCAAAAAATGCCTCTCTTTACTTAATTCACCCCTCTATTATATCACATTTTACGCTATTTTACTCTCTGTGAGCACAAATGTAAAAACGTTTACATCTTAGGTTCTATACTATTTTGAGTGACAAAGACATTTAAAAGTGGTAAAATGAAAACGAATGAGAGATGATCTCAAAAAAAAATGAAGGAGATGTTTAGACTCATGACTGCAACTAAACAACACAAAAAAGTCATCCTTGTTGGTGACGGTGCCGTAGGTTCATCTTACGCTTTCGCACTTGTAAACCAAGGTATTGCTCAAGAACTTGGAATCATTGAAATTCCTCAATTGTTCGAAAAGGCTGTCGGTGATGCTCTTGACCTTAGCCACGCCCTTGCCTTCACTTCACCTAAGAAGATCTACGCAGCTAAGTACGAAGACTGTGCAGATGCCGATCTAGTTGTCATCACTGCTGGTGCACCTCAAAAACCAGGTGAAACTCGTCTTGACCTTGTAGGTAAGAACCTTGCCATCAACAAATCAATCGTAACTCAAGTTGTTGAATCAGGTTTCAAAGGTATCTTCCTTGTTGCTGCGAACCCAGTTGACGTCTTGACATACTCTACTTGGAAATTCTCTGGATTCCCTAAAGAACGTGTTATCGGTTCAGGTACTTCACTGGACTCAGCTCGTTTCCGTCAAGCCCTTGCTGAAAAATTGGACGTAGATGCTCGTTCTGTTCACGCCTACATCATGGGTGAACACGGTGACTCAGAATTCGCTGTTTGGTCACATGCTAACATTGCAGGTGTCAACCTTGAAGAATTCTTGAAAGACACTCAAAACGTTCAAGAAACTGAACTCATCGAATTGTTCGAAGGTGTTCGTGACGCAGCTTACACTATCATCAATAAAAAAGGTGCTACTTACTACGGTATCGCAGTCGCCCTTGCTCGTATTACAAAAGCTATCCTTGATGATGAACATGCTGTCCTTCCTCTTTCAGTATTCCAAGAAGGTCAATATGGCGTGAAGAACGTCTATATCGGTCAACCAGCCGTTGTTGGTGCGCATGGTATTGTACGTCCTGTAAACATCCCATTGAACGATGCTGAAACTCAAAAGATGCAAGCTTCTGCTTCTGAGTTGCAAGCCATCATTGATGAAGCATGGAAAAACCCTGAATTCCAAGCAGCATCTAAAAACTAATCCATCAATTGAAAAGGCTCTCTGATTTCCAGAGAGTCTTTTTTCTAGCTCTAAATAAATAAAAAAGAGAGATTGGGACAGAAATCGGTAATTCGTAGAATTCGATTTCGTCGTCCCACCTCCGCACAGTTGAGTAGGGCTGTAAAAGCTGATGAAATCAGCGTAGTAGAGCCCACTCAACCACTGCGTCTTGCTCGACAATCCAAAGAAAATTGAGAGGTTAGGACCTTTGACCCAACCTCTCTTAACTACTCCACCCTGAGGGAATCGAACCCCCATCTCAAGAACCGGAATCTTACGTGATATCCATTACACTAAGGGTGGCAACTGTTATAGTATATCAAATTTTCAAGTAGATGACAAGTAAAAAAGAGAGGGGGACAGAAATTGGTCATTCGTTAGAATGCAATTTCGTCGTCCCACCTCCTCACAGTTGAGTATGGCTGTAAAAGTTGATAAAATCAGCGTAGTAGAGCCCATTCAACCACTGCGTCTTGCTCGATAACCCAACATCAAATAGAGGCTAGGACTTTTGTCCCAACCTCTTAAAAATATTACAATTCGATATCGCCAAACAAGTCAGCCATTGAGAATCCAGTTTGAGTTTCTGGAAGATCAAAGTCACGTTTTTCTTGTTTTGGACGACGTGGGCGAGATTGACGTTTTTCTTGTTTTTCGCCTTCTTCTTGAGCTGGACGTTCTTCAAGAGCTTTGATTGAAAGGGATACACGTTCATCAGCAGCATTTACTTCAAGAACTTTAACAGTTACTTCTTGTCCAACTTTAAGAACATCTTTTGGATTTTCAACACGTTTGTGTGAAATTTGTGAGATGTGTACAAGTCCGTCGATACCTGGCAACACTTCAACGAATGCACCGAAGTCGGTCAAACGTTTAACAGTTCCTTCGATGACATCACCAGCAGCCAATTTTTGTTCAACGCCATCCCATGGTCCAGGTGTTGTAGCTTTCAATGAAAGGGATACACGACCTTCTTCTTCGTTTAAGTCAAGAACTTTCACTTGGATTTCTTCACCAACCGTTACAACTGATTTAGGTGATACGTTACGTTCGTGTGACAATTCTGTCAAGTGAACCAATCCATCAACACCACCAAGGTCGATAAAAGCACCAAAGCTTGTGATACGTGCAACTTTACCAGTTACGATATCGCCAACGTTCAATTTACCAAATACTTCAGCGCGTGCTGCTGCAGCTGATGCTTCAACAACTTCACGACGTGAAAGAATGAAACGATTTTCTTTTGGATCTACTTCTTTGATTTTCGCATCAAATTCTTGACCTACGAAACGCTCAGTGTTACGTACAAAACGAGTATCAAGCATTGAAGCTGGAATAAATCCACGAAGTCCTTCAAATTCTACTGAAAGTCCGCCTTTAACAGCGCGTGTTCCTTTAACAGTAACAACTTCTTCTTCACGACCAACCAATTTGTCCCATGCTTTGCGAGCTTCTAAACGTTTTTTAGATACAAGGTAAGTTACTGTATCAGTATCTTTACCAACTACTTGACGAAGAACAAGCAATTCAAGTGTTTCACCTGGTTTAACCAAATCGTTGATGTCCGCATCACGATCGTTTGTCAATTCGCGAAGAGTCAAGACACCTTCTACACCAGTTCCAGAGATTGCAACATTAGCTTGGTTCGCATCAACTGTCAATACTTCAGCAGTAACGACGTCACCTGGTTCAACTTGGCTAACACTGTTTAGCAAATCTTCAAATTCATTCATCTAAAAAATCCTCCAACAATCAAGTTTTCCTAACTTGACATACTAATAATTATTTTTCCTAAGCAAGCACCCGCAACGAGATTCAATATCACCTTTAACGACTTCACCCTATAAAGAAATAAAATACCTAGTTAGATATTTTATCACTTATCTGATATTACCTAAGAACTGGGGTAGCTGGATTCGAACCAACGCATGAGGGAGTCAAAGTCCCTTGCCTTACCGCTTGGCTATACCCCATTAATGAGATGGAGAGAGAGGGATTCGAACCCCCGAACCCGAAGGAGCGGATTTACAGTCCGCCGCGTTTAGCCTCTTCGCTATCTCTCCTTATAAATCAACAGCATCCATTATACCATTGATTTACTAAAAATGCAAGTCCTTATTTATTCAAATTATAAGTTTCTATTAAAATTTCAACTGCTTTTTCTAGATTTTTGTATAGGGAATCAACTGTCCCATTTTTGACAATGGCAAACTGACCTGCCATATCTGCAATTTCACCTATCGTTTTCTTACCAATTGAAAGTGTGAATCCGTCAAAAGTATCCTTTCCAACGGTTACTTTACTATCTACGATTTGAATTTCAATTTTCTTGTCTTTTTTACTCATTTCAGTCCTCTTTTCACTTTTTCTATTTTACAAAAATTTAGTTTATGGCGCAAGAAAAAAGCTATTCTCAACCGAGAAATAGCTATTTCTATTAATCGACTTTAACGATCCATCCTTCAGGTGCTTCGACATCACCAAATTGGATACCCGTCAATTCATCATAGAGTTTGTGGGTCACTGGACCGACTTCTGTTTCGGAATAGAAGACATGGAAGTCATCTCCGTGTTGAACACCACCGATTGGTGAGATAACTGCTGCGGTACCACAAGCTCCTGCTTCTACAAAACGATCCAAATCATTGATAAAGACATCCCCTTCGATTGGTTTCAATCCTAAGCGATGCTCAGCAAGGTAAAGCAAGGAATACTTGGTAATTGATGGTAGGATGGATGGACTCAGTGGCGTCACAAACTCGTTATTAGCAGTGATTCCAAAGAAGTTTGCAGAACCGACTTCTTCAATCTTGGTGTGGGTTGCTGGATCAAGATAAATGACGTCAGAGAAATTACGATCGTGAGCAATTTTACCAGGAAGCATGCTGGCTGCGTAGTTTCCTCCAACTTTAGCAGCCCCTGTTCCATGTGGAGCCGCACGGTCATACTCGTCTTGGATCAAGAAGTTAGTTGGCACCAAACCACCTTTGAAGTAGTTGCCGACAGGCATGGCAAAGATGGTAAAGATATACTCTTCTGCTGGATGTACTCCAATAATATCCCCAACACCAATCAAAAGAGGGCGAAGGTAGAGGGTTCCTCCTGTACCATATGGAGGCACATATTCTTCATTAGCTTTGACGACTGCCTTACATGCATTGACAAACATATCCACTGGTACTTGTGGCATGAGCAAGCGATCAGCTGTCCGTTGCAGACGTTTAGCATTTTGATCTGGGCGGAACAATTGGACACTTCCGTCTTTTGTACGGTAGGCTTTTAATCCCTCAAAAGCTTGTTGACCGTAATGCAAACTTGGAGATGATTCTGAGATATGCAAGGTCGCATCCTCTGTCAATTCACCTTTATCCCAGGCTCCGTTGCGGTAATGCGCCAAAAAGCGATAGGGTAATTTCATATAGTTAAAGCCAAGGTTTTCCCAATCAAGTGATACTGTCATGATAGTTCTCCTTTATTCTTTTTTTCTAGTCGATTTGAAATTGACCGATTCAGTTTCTCAATCTATGTACACTATTGTACACCAATTCATGAGAATTTCAAGCGATATTTTCAATTTTCAGAAAATTTATTTGAAAAAAGTCAGTCTAAGAATAGACCGACTTGCTTTTTTATTTGATTCGTGCTGAAAAAACTTCTTGATCTGAGATTGTGTCGTTGATAAAGGAGCCATTGCTGGTTCTTTCCGAGACACTAAGTTGAGCCAGATCAACTTCGGTCACTTGACCTGTAGTTGAAGTGATAGCTAAAATTTGATCTTGTTCCGTTACTTCTTCCTGGCTGGTAAAGAGGTCGAAATCTCCCTGGTCTGTATTGACTGGACCCGCCATGAAGACACGGTGTGGTTTATTTTTCAGTTCACGCAAGACCTGTAGTCCCCGTTTGGCCCGGCTGGTCACAGGAATGTCATCTTGCAACATTCGTTTGAGACTGCCTCTTTGGGTTAGAAGATACATGCTTGGAGTCGTCGACTTGAAGACAGCCACCACTTGGTCCCCATCTTTGAGGTTGATGGCTTTAACACCTGCCGCCTTCGCTCCTACGACAGGCACTTCTTCGATGTTGAAGCGCAGACCATAACCATTTTTGGTAATGATCATGATGTTCTCGAGGACAACTGGTGCAATTGCAACAATACGGTCATCGTCATCTTTCAACTTAGCATACTTAGTCGATTTAGAACGATAAGTCCGCCATGGGCTCAATTCCTTGCGTTCAAAGCGCTTAATTTGACCTTGTTGGGTTGCCGCAAAGTAGGTCACGCCGTCAAAGTGATCCACAATCTCTGCAAAGAGAATTTCCTCATCCTGCTCGAAATTGATCAAGGTTTGGCTGAGGTGTTCGCCGATGTCCTTCCACTTGGTATCTGTCAATTCATGGATAGGGCGATAAATGGCATTTCCCAAATTGGTAAAGAGCAAGAGATGCTGTGTGGTCTTGGCAGGTTCTATGAAAATCAAGTCATCATCGTCACGTTTCCCGACTTCTTCCACTGTCGAAGCATTGAAAGAACGAGGAGAGGTCCGTTTAATGTAACCAGCACGGGTCACGCTAACAAAGGTTTCCTCTTCAACGATCAGACTGGCTGTATCAATCTCGATCGTCTTAGCAGTGTCTTGCAACTCACTGCGACGAGCATTGCCAAAGAGCTTCTTCACTTCACGCAATTCCTTCTTCATGAGATTGAACATGGTCCGTTCATCCCCAATGATAGCGGCCAAAGTCGCGATTTGCTCCTTGAGGTTAGCATGCTCTTCTTCCAAGGTAACGATATCGGTATTGGTTAAGCGGTACAATTGCAAGGTGACAATGGCTTCTGCTTGTTCTTCTGTGAAATCGTAGCTGACCTTGAGATTTTCCTTCGCATCTGCCTTGTTATCAGAAGCACGGATCAGAGCGATGACTTCATCAAGGATGGAAATGACGCGGATCAAGCCCTCTACGATGTGGAGGCGGCGTTCCGCCTTTTCCTTATCAAAGCGAGAGCGAGCGACAATGATATCCCGACGGTGAGCAATGTAGCTAGACAAAATCGGCACAATCCCCACTTGACGTGGGGTATAGTTGTCGATGGCCACCATATTGAAGTTGTAATTAACCTGCAAATCTGTGTACTTGAACAAGTAGTTCAAGATCAAGTCTGCATTGGCATCTTTCTTCAACTCAATGGCAATGCGAAGTCCATCCCGGTCAGACTCATCCCGTACTTCGGCAATACCGGCCACCTTGTTGTTGACACGGACATCGTCAATCTTCTTGACCAAAACAGCCTTGTTGATCTCATAAGGAATCTCGGTGACGACGATTTGTTGCTTGCCTCCTTTGAGTTGCTCAATCTCTGTCTTAGAGCGAACAACTACTCGTCCCTTACCTGTTTCATAGGCTTTCTTGATCTCATCACGCCCTTGGATAATGGCACCTGTTGGGAAATCAGGCCCTGGTAAAAACTCCATGAGCTTATCTACCTTAGCAGATGGATGGTCGATCATGTAGACCACCACATCGATGACTTCAGCAAGGTTATGGGGCGGAATATCTGTCGCATAACCAGCTGAAATCCCTGTAGCCCCATTGACCAAAAGGTTTGGAAAGGCTGCAGGCAAAACAGTTGGCTCTTTTTCTGTATCGTCAAAGTTCCAGGCAAATGGAACTGTATTCTTTTCGATATCTTGAAGGAGATAGCCAGCAATTTCAGAAAGACGAGCTTCGGTATAACGCATGGCGGCCGGTGGATCACCGTCCATGGAACCGTTGTTTCCGTGCATCTCGACAAGGATCTCGCGATTCTTCCAGTCTTGAGACATGCGGACCATGGCATCATAGATGGAACTATCCCCGTGAGGGTGAAAATTCCCCATGATATTTCCGACAGACTTGGCAGACTTACGGTAGCCCTTATCATGGGTATTCCCGTCCTTATTCATAGAATAAAGAATCCGTCGTTGAACAGGTTTCAAGCCATCCCGAATATCAGGAAGGGCCCGTTCTTGAATAATGTATTTGGAGTAGCGACCAAAGCGCTCTCCCATGATGTCCTCTAAGGACATATTTTGAATATTACTCATATAGGATACAAAGCCCGTAAAATACAAAGTGAAAATAGGAAATCCTTGCAGTGAGCGATGCTCACAAGAAAAATTACTTTTTCACACAATATTTAGGGCGTGTTCAACTCCTTTCAAAGAATGTAGAGTAGATTTTATAGAAAAGGATTTCAGTTACTTTATAGAACTAAACTATCCTTTCTGTAGTTTAAAGTTTTGAAAATTTTTATCAGGTAAAAACACTTTAGGTTGCTGAAATTTAGCTAGTCGTTACTTATTTGATTTTTCTTTGGACAAAAAATAAATATATGGAAGGAAAAAATGAAATAACAGCGGTCCCAATAAGCAAAGCATTAAATACATTTTGATGTCCATGAAAAACTTCATTCCAATACATAGTATTAACAACATGGAAGACTAAACCAATTAAATAACAAATGCTAATCACTACAATCTTCCACCTAAATAACGAATAGATAGAATACAATCGAATAGCCTGATAAACTACTGCTGTGATGAGCATTGGAAAACAAAAAGAAATTAGAAAGAATTGGAATCTTAAAGCATCATCAAACAGCTCTGTTCGATCAATTGAAATAAGCCAACTATTACACATGACCATAATGATCGGGAAAAATAATCCATACACCCTTTTATGTAATTTATTTTTATGAAGAGCTAAAAAGATTGAAGACACCAATAGCAAAATTTGTAGTCCTGGAAATCCCATAAAAAATATAGCAAATACATATTCTAACATATTAGTTTAACCTTTCCTTCGCGTACTCAATCATCTTCTCAGCCACTTCTTTTTCATACTTAAAGCCCATCTTTTGAGCAAGATATTGAGCTTCTTGGTGGAAAAGTTGTATGGTTGTTAATAAAGACTGAGTGATTTTCTCTATACTTGAAAAATCAAGGAGAGCAGAGAATTCCTTCTCTTTCTCTGTAGGTAAATACTGGAAAAGATACTTGTAGTTCTTACCGATGTCGACTACTCCTCTATCTCTTGCGACCTGCCAGGCCAATACTTTTAACAATTCTTGCTGACAAATCACATAGAGATGGTCGGTCGCATAGATGACTTGCTTACGACAAATCCCTTTAACCACGTAGGCTGACACCCACCAAAATTCATTACAAGTTTTTTCAAAATCCGTCTCACTAGCTGGGCTTATCCAGAAACGCTGAGGACTTGGAGAATAAGACTCGAACAAGCTATTCTCATCTACTAAAACTGTGAATCCTGCCTCGCTGTCCACCCACTCTTGGATGTGTTCCTTGGGACAGAGGGTCAAATCGATGCGATTGCCATCTTCAAAGAGCATGAGGTAAAGATGACGGTGTCCTACTATATTGTGCTGTTCAATCAGACGATTACCAAACTGGTCTAGCCAAGATAAATCTAAAATAAGCTCTTCCAAATTCTCTACAATATAGACCACATCATAATCTTGAAACTCATCTTTTACGGACTGAGGATTCGTTCGGGATCCGGATAAAGCAATTGCTTCTACTTTCAGAGTATCAGCTATCTGCAAGATCAGAGTCATTATTTCTGTTTCAGTTCTCATCTTCTACTCCTTCATCACTTACAGATCCTTGGAATTGTTGGTCTTTGTCTAAATAAAGATAAAGAGATGGGAGAAAGATTCCAATCAACATAGCTATTTCTAGCAGTCGCATGCGACTCAAATTAGTCATAAAGTGCTCATTAGGAGTACAAAAAACAAACCAACTTGCAACTAGATAATAGGATACAATGCAAATTACTTTCCACACCCTATCCTTATAGACAAAATAGAGACGAATTCCACTATAAAGAAGCGCTATAAGCAACAAGGGATAACAGAAGAATAAGAGAACAGCTCCAACTTTTAAACTTATTTCATAAGCCTGAAATTTCAATAACCCGTGTTCGTATATTGTCAGACATAGCATAATAGGAAAAAAGAGACCAAAAAATGGTTGTTTTCTTTTCTCTAATCGCCTTTCAATCAACATAGAAATAGCCAAAGCAATAACTGGGAGCATGAAACCAAGGGGCATACTAATCATAAATAATAAATCATTCATTTCATAACTTCCTGCGATTCTGGCTAATGATTAAAAATATGGCTGGCAAATAAGATAGAACAAGTGATAGGAACATGAACCCGATCATCTTGCTTCGGTGTTGCAAAAACTCTTCTGTCATACTAGCCATAACCAGGTAAAAAAGCACAGCACTTGCTAGATAAGAGAGGATGATCAGGATGATTTTCCATCCATATTTAGGAAAAACGGAAAATAATCGAATGACGTGATAAAGCAAGGCAATCACGACCAAAGGGACACCTAGGGCTATTACCATTAGTTGAACGCCAACAGCAATTAGCATGAATGGAAGGAATCTCTCTGGAACGTTAAACGAATCAAATTGTACGACACAATAAGTCATGACTGTTAAACAGATTGGGTAATACAAGCCATAAAATTTTTTCTTTTTCCAATTCAACCAAAAGGCGATGAAGATGGACAGAAATAAGACAATGTATAATTGGTAAAAATGATTGAATGTCGTAATTATAAAATCCATAATTTTTCACTTTCTAGCTGAGTCCCACTGATCTCGGTCGAAATAATAGAGATAGATAGGAGGTAGATAAGAAACCAGAATCATCAAAATAATGACAACAAATATAAACTGATGGAGCTGAAATAGCATCACCACATACAAACCCAAAACACCTACAAGTAGAGGACCCAAAATATAGGATAGAAAAATCAACATCCCCTTCCAAAGTTTCTCCGAATAGACGAAATGCAATCGAATCAGTGTAAAGATTAAAGATCCAATTATCAAGGGGAATCCATAAAAAAACATGAGTAAGCTTGCCTCTAAAGAACCAGATTCTGTGAGTCTAATATTGGATTCCATTACCTTAAGCATACAGAGAGTAAACACGACCGGTGCATACAACCCTAATAGTCTAATTTTTCGACGATTCAAGTTGATTGCAAGAAGAATTGAGGGCAAAGTGACTAATAACAGAAAAACTAAGTAGAGAGCCATCACTCACACCCCTTAAAACGCTGTCGTTTCTTCCAAGGTGAACTTAACATTGTCTTCGATCCATTGGCGGCGTGGTGCTGCCTTATCGCCCATGAGGACGGAGACACGGCGTTCCGCACGAGCCAAGTCATCAATGGTGACGCGAATCAAGGTACGGGTTTCTGGGTTCATAGTTGTTTCCCAAAGCTGGTCTGCATTCATTTCCCCTAACCCTTTGTAACGTTGGAGGGTTGCTCCACGGCCAAAGGTTCGACGCAACTCCTCTAATTCGCTATCTGTCCAAGCATAGGCCACTTCTTCTTTCTTGCCTTTGCCTTTCGACATTTTATAAAGAGGAGGAAGCGCGATGTAGACATGCCCAGCTTCTACCAAAGGTCGCATATAGCGATAGAAGAAGGTTAAGAGAAGGGTTTGGATGTGGGCACCATCCGTATCCGCATCGGTCATAATGATGATCTTATCATAGTTGGCATCTGCAACTGTAAAGTCTGCACCAACTCCTGCACCAATGGTGTAGATCATGGTGTTGATTTCCTCGTTCTTGAGGATATCGCTCATATTGGCCTTCTCAGTATTGAGAACCTTCCCACGAAGGGGGAGAATGGCCTGGAACTTGCGGTCCCGACCTTGCTTGGCCGATCCACCGGCTGAGTCTCCTTCGACTAGGTAGAGTTCGTTTTTAGCAGGATTTTTAGACTGGGCTGGGGTCAATTTACCAGATAGGAGCCCTTTGTCTTTCTTATTCTTCTTGCCATTTCGGCTTTCATCCCGCGCTTTTCGAGCTGCTTCACGCGCATCCCGAGCCTTGATAGCTTTACGGATCAGACTAGAAGCCAACTCCCCATTTTCCATGAGGAAGAAGGTTAATTTATCCGAAACAATGCTATCGACGACTGGACGAGCCAGGGGACTCCCTAATTTGTCTTTGGTTTGTCCTTCAAACTGCAAATGAGCTTCTGGGACCAAGATTGAAAGAACAGCAGACAAACCTTCACGGTAGTCCGATCCTTCCAGATTCTTGTCTTTTTCTTTGAGAAGTCCGGTCTTTCTTGCATAGTCGTTCATGGCCTTGGTAATGGCTGTCTTCAGACCAGTCTCATGGGTTCCGCCATCTTTGGTACGGACATTATTGACAAAAGATAAGATGTTATCAGAGTAACCATCATTGTATTGCATGGCTACTTCTACCTGAAAACCATCTGACTCCCCATTAAAATAGAGAACAGGTGTCAGGGTTTCCTTGTCTTCGTTCAAGTACTCAACGAAATCCTGAACCCCATTTTCATAGTGAAAGGCCACATGGTTATCTTCTTCCTTACGGAGATCGGTCAGCGTCAGTGTCACGTCCTTAAGTAAGAAGGCCGATTCTTTGATCCGCTCAGAAATGGTATTAAATTTGAAATCTGTCGTTGAAAAGATGGTTGGATCCGGCATAAAGGTAACCTTGGTCCCGGTCTTAGACTTGGGAGCCGTTCCTATCTTCTCAAGAGTAGTGACAGGCTTTCCGCCATCTTCAAAGCGTTGTCTGTAGACAGCACCATCACGAGTGATCTCTACCTCAAGCCAACTTGAGAGAGCGTTCACGACGGAAGACCCCACACCGTGGAGACCGCCAGAAGTCTTATAACCGCCTTGGCCAAACTTTCCTCCAGCGTGGAGAACCGTAAAGATCACCTCGACAGTTGGTTTGCCCATGGCATGCATTCCTGTCGGCATCCCCCGTCCTTGGTCTACCACGGATAGCGAACCGTCTTTATTGATGGTCACATCGATTTGTGATCCAAAGCCAGACAAGGCTTCATCGACCGCATTGTCCACGATCTCCCAGACCATGTGATGCAAGCCGTTTCCATCGGTCGATCCAATATACATCCCTGGACGTTTACGGACCGCATCTAACCCTTCTAGTACCTGAATGGCATCGTCATTATAATTATTAATATTGATTTCCTTTTTTGCCACAAGGAACCTCCTGTTTGTTCATCTTTTCTATATTACAGTTTTTTAGGAAATTTTGCAAAATTTTTTCTCTTTATATGGAGATTTCTATATCTCAGTATAAAATGCTGGCTGAGCACTTTCTTCAGATGTCACACTTGAACTCAAAAAATTGCTTTTTCTATTGATGGCTTTTTGTTATAATGAAAGTATGATAAAAGAAATAAGTGTTTTAATTTTAGCCTATCTATTAGGTTCCATTCCTTCGGGATTATGGATTGGGAAAATCTTTTTCAATATTAATTTACGGGAACATGGCTCGGGCAATACAGGAACGACCAATACCTTTCGGATTTTAGGGAAGAAAGCTGGGATCATCGTCTTTGCGATTGATTTCTTGAAAGGAACTTTGGCCGTTCTCCTTCCGGCTTTCTTTGGAATTCAAGGGATCTCGCCAATGGTCTTTGGCCTCTTAGCTGTTTTAGGCCACACTTTCCCAGTTTTTGCTGGATTTAAAGGCGGAAAAGCAGTGGCAACTAGTGCTGGTGTCTTACTTGGCTTCTCGCCTGTTCTACTACTCATTTTGGCTGTGTATTTTGTAGCCAGCCTGTATTTAACCAGTATGATCTCGTTTTCGAGTGTAACTGTTGCTCTACTCGCCATTTTATCAGTCCTTCTTCTCCCTTTGACTGGATGGATCTTGCACGGTTATGATCCGCTTTTTACAGTCATTGTCTTGGCCTTAGCGACCTTGATCATTCTTCGTCACAAAGACAATATCCAACGGATCAAAGAGAAAAAAGAAAATCTCATCCCTTGGGGAAAGAACATCACCCACCAACTACCAAAAAACTAGAGCCTGCGCTCTAGTTTTTTTGATCGGGCTAAAAATAACGGCTTCTTCCTTGTTCGGAACATCTTTTGTCCCTATTATACCATCTTTTATCCTTTCACAAAAAGAGCATTCAAAACGAAATTACAATATTACCTTTAAAACTTTCCTTAGGTGAGTACGGACGTCAGCGAACTTCAAAGAAGTTCCATGACTTAGTTTTGAACCTAAGGTTTCAAAACTCCCGAGTTCTAGAAACAATAGTGTTTCTAGAACTTTTCTCACGGAGGAAAGTTTCGGTAAATTATTGATAATTTTTAAAATTAGAACTCATTTATATTCTTTGAACAATTACTAACATTAGTATACCAGAACCTAATTTGAGCACAAAAAAGCATCCCAAATGGAATGCTTTTTTCTGTTTCTTAATAGTATTCCCCTTGGCGGAAGTTCCAAGAGTTGAAATGATCGGATAAGTGCATCATGATCTTATCGATATCCAATCCTTTACGGATCACGACTGGACAAGTATTGACAGAACGGCTGCCTGCTCCTTGTTCTGGGATGAGGTTTCCTTCTGCATCCACCATAGAAACCATCACACCTTGTTCATAGCGCGTTTCAATTGTTTTGTCTGGTTGGATAGAAGCTACATAGTCATCAGCTTCGATAACCAAGTCCACGGCACCTTCGATCCGCTCACCGATTCCTTCGACCTTCCCGCGATTTCCTTTTCCGGAAGGATTAGCTGAAGAGGCGTAAACCATCTTGCCTTCTTTTTCCCACATTTCTTTGGCGATTTGCTCACCAGCTTTCCCAAATTTAATGACAAAACAGCTGGTTCCACGAACGTCTGTCATGAGTTCTTCACGTCCATCTCCGAAAGCTTGCAATTTTGCATAGGCATCTTCGCGCCATGGAAGGATACAACCAAGCAAGATATCTTCATCCCAATGTTTTTGGTAGAAGGCTTCGATTTCAGGATTCAATTGCGCAAGGGCACGAAGTTCATCCATACTTCCGCAAAGAACTACACCAGGTTTGTTACGGTTGCGTTCTTTGGCTTCAAACTTTCGTTCCAAGCCGGCCCTGTCACTGGTCATGATGATGTAGCCAACTTTTGTAGGGCAGACGATACAACCACCCTCTCCCTTCAAAATATCAAATCCTTCTTGTGAAAGTTGTCCGTCCCATTGAATGTGTTTTGTCATAAGTCTCTTTCCTTTTCTAGTCTTTTTTGTAGTTTATCAAAAAATCATGAAAAATTCAATATATTTTCAGAAAATTCGTAATTCGATATACAATTTTATCATTGCCAGTAAGCTGGCCGATTCTTTTCATAAGCTGCGATTAAGTCTTCGTACTGAAGCGTGATCCCGATATCATCCAACCCATTGAGCAATTTATGCTTCCAATCTTGATCGATCTCAAAGCGAAACTCTCCAACAGGCGAAATGATCTTCTGCTTTTCCAAATCCACCGTCACTGGATCTGTCGGCTTCAAGCTTGCCAATTTTTGACGAACTTCTAGCGGTTGGACAATCGGAAGCATGCCATTATTGAGCTCATTATTGTAATGAATATCTCCGAAGGATCCGGCGATAACGACCTTAAAACCGTAGTCCGCTAAAGCCCAGGCAGCGTGCTCCCGAGAGGAGCCAGCCCCAAAATTATCACCAGTGATCAAGATGGTCGCCTTGCGGTATTCTGGCTTGTTAAAGATAAAATCTGGATCCTCGGTATACTGGTCATCCAAGTAGCGCCAAGCATACATAAGGTATTTACCAAAACCTTTTTTATCAATCAACTTCAAGAATTGCTTGGGGAGGATTTGGTCGGTGTCGATATTATCGTTCATCAAGGGAACCGTTGTCCCCGTATAAATGGTAAATTTCTCCATGATTCCTCCTTTTACTCGACTTCTGGCAATTGGCGCACATCGACAAAGCGACCAGCAATTGCTGCTGCAGCGGCCATAGCGGGGCTACAGAGATGGGTCTTGGCCCCAAACCCTTGACGATCTTCAAAGTTTCGATTGCTAGTAGAGGCACAGTGGACGCCATCCGGCACCTTGTCTGGGTTCATTCCGAGACACATCGAGCAACCTGGATCACGCCATTCAAAACCTGCATCCATAAAGATTTGATCCAAGCCCAATTTTTCAGCAGCTTGCTTGACCGGACGAGAGCCAGGTACGACAATGGCTGTTAAGTTGGGCGCGATTTTTTTGCCTTTCACAAACTTGGCTGCCAGCTCTAAATCACTGAGACGCGCATTGGTACAGGAACCGATAAAGATATAGCCCAATTCAATGTCTGCTGGTTTTTGACCAGGTTCTAAATCCATATAATGATAAGCCCGTTCATCATTCATGTCCCGAATCTCTGGGAAGGGTGTCTCAAAGTCCACTCCCATAGAAGGATTAGTCCCCCAAGTCACCATCGGAGCTAGTTCAGATACATCCAAGCGGATGACCTTGTCGTATACCGCATCGTCATCACTGACCAGAGTCTTCCAGTCAGCTACTGCGGCCTCAAAATCACTTGGCACACATTCGCGTCCCCGAAGGTAGTCAAAGGTCGTCTCATCTGGATTCATGATCCCCATTTTTGATCCAAACTCGATCGACATGTTGCAGATGGTCATCCGTTCTTCCATGGTCAAGCGATCAATCGCTTCCCCCCGATACTCTACGACATAGCCAACTCCACACGCAACACCGTAGCGCGCTATCAAAGATAGGATGTAATCCTTTGAATAGATCCCTTTTTGTGGGGTTCCGGTGAATTCGACCAACATCTTCTTTGGTTTGACTTGCCAGAGGGTTTGGGTGGCAAAGACATGCTCCACTTCACTGGTTCCAATTCCAAAGGCAATAGCACCGAAGGCTCCGTGGGTTGCGGTATGGCTGTCTCCACAGACAATAAATTTTCCTGGCTGGGTCCGACCGGTTTCAGGGCCTATCATATGAACAATCCCTTGTTTTTCTGAACCGTGAGCTGCATGATTGATCCCGAATTCTACTACATTCTCAGCTAATTTGTCAATCTGGGCCTTTGAAATGACATCTCGGATATCATAAATATTAACCGTTGGAACATTGTGATCAAAGGTTCCAAAGGTTAAATCGGGTCGTCGAACCTTGCGTCCTGCATCCCGTAATCCTTGAAAGGCTTGGGGACTCGTCACTTCGTGGATATAGTGTTGGTCCACATACATGAGTTGGGGTTGCCCTTCCACTCCTG
The DNA here is from genome assembly GCF_014435245.1 of Streptococcus sp. IMAU 99161. Lineage (NCBI taxonomy): Bacteria > Bacillati > Bacillota > Bacilli > Lactobacillales > Streptococcaceae > Streptococcus > Streptococcus sp. IMAU 99161. The sequence goes on from NZ_JAAPAW010000006.1 coordinate 30,637, forward strand.
TAATCACGTGGCGGTCCCAAAGTTTATCAAAGATAGATTTTCCACTCATCGTCTTTCTCCATTTATCTTGTTGCTAGGGAATCCATCGAAGGATTAGAAAGAGGATACCTGCTAAGAGAAGGCTACTCATCCACCAGGTGGCTTGGAAATACCATTTCCGTACCTTGTGGTGAAAGAGATGCCCACCTAGAAGAGCTCCAAAGCCACCAAGTAGCCAGCTCTCGAGTAAGAGGACCTTTTCAGGAATCCGCCACCTGTTTTGGATGGCTTTTCGCTTATCTAATCCATAGGTCAGAAAGACCATACCATTCCAAAAAGCTATCACTAGTAAACAGCGATCTCTCCAAGTCATCTTAGAGATTCCTTATGATAGCTGCTGTCATCTCTGCAGTCGAAGCCTGACCACCTAGATCTCGGGTTAAAATCCCCTGATTCAAGGTTTGATTGACCGCTTCTTCAATCATTTCTGCTCCCCTTGTTTCTCCAAAACTGTCTCGCAGCATCATAGCAACAGACAGGATCATAGAAATCGGATTGGCAATGCCCTGACCAGCAATATCAGGAGCTGAGCCATGAATCGGCTCATACATGCTTGGCCCTTGGTCAGAATGACTGGCAGACGGCATCACACCTAGTGTTCCAGGAAGGACACTCGATTCGTCCGATAAGATATCTCCAAATAGATTCTCTGTCACGACGACATCAAAGCGGGCCGGATTGGTGATCATGATCATGGCCGCACTGTCTACAAGCTGGTGCTCTAAAGTCACATCTGGAAATTCTTTGGCAACTTCTTCTGCTACTTGGCGCCACAATTTAGACGTTGCAAGGACATTTTGCTTATCGATACTGGTCACTTTCTTGCCACGTCCTTGTGCAATCTTGAAGGCTTGGTGCATAATCCGACGGATTTCTTCTGCGCTGTAATCATTGATATCGCGCGCTGTATTTTCTTTCAAGATATGCTCTCCAAAGTAAATCCCACCTGTCAATTCACGCACAACTACGAAGTCGACACCCTCGATACGCTCTGGTTTCAAAGGAGACAGGTGTTTCAAGGCGTCAAAAATCCGTACAGGGCGAATATTTGCAAAAAGATTTAATTCCTTGCGAATAGCGAGCAGGCCTTGTTCTGGACGAACAGGAGCATGGTCATACTCCGGACTTCCGATGGCTGCAAGAAGAATAGCATCCGCTCCTTTCGCTGCTTCTAGAGTATCTTGGGGAAGTGGATGACCAGCGGCATCAATCCCCGCACCCCCAAAAGGTTTGTCTTCTAGGCTATAATCAAAGCCAATTTTGGGAGCAACGGCTGCAAGGACCTCTAGCCCAGCTGCCATGATCTCAGGGCCAATCCCATCTCCTGCAAGTGTTACAATTTTCTTTGTCATGTTCATTTCCTCTTAGGCTTGTGGAAGATCACGGTAAGAAACAGCTCGTCCCATCTCACCCGCATTCTCTTTTTGCACTAGGGTATTGGCATTGATATAGGCAATTGCTGACGCCTTCAATACGTCAAAGTCCAAACCAGAGGCATTGAAAATCGTATCTGTATCGACATTTTCCACGGATACCAAGACACGAGCTTGGGCGTCAATCCCATCGGTCACCGCATCGATATTGTAAGATGTCAACCGAACGGTTTGGTTGAAGAATTTATCAATCGCATTAAAGATGGCTTCAACCGATCCTTGACCATCAGCCAAGAATTCAAGCACTTCTCCCTCTTCATTTCTAAGGCTAACTGCTGCAGAAATACTTTCATCGGCATTGGTCGACAAGCGGAGATCATTGAATTGGAAGCCATCTGGATTTTCCACTGCTGTACCGGCAACAAGGGCGCGGATATCGGCATCTGTGATCTCGTGTTTCTTGTCTGCCAAAGATTTGAATTTAGCAAACAATGGTTGGATATCTTCCTCTGAGAAATCAAGTCCTAACTCATGGAGTTTCTCAATAAAGGCATGGCGACCAGACAATTTTCCAAGAGGAAGACTGTTGCTCTTGACGCCCACCAACTCAGGGGTGATGATTTCATAAGTAAGAGGGTTTTTAAGGACCCCATCTTGGTGAATTCCAGATTCATGTGAGAAGGCATTGCCACCAACAACCGCTTTGTTTTTAGGAATTGGAATCCCAGAGTAACGAGAAACCAACTCAGAAGTATTGATGGTTTCATTGAGCACAATCGGGCTCTCCACCTGGTAATAGTCTTCGCGAATATTAAGAGCGACCGCCACTTCTTCAAGTGCCGCATTTCCAGCCCGTTCACCGATCCCATTGATGGTCCCTTCCACTCGGCGGGCACCATTTTTAACAGCAGCGAGGCTATTCGCCACTGCCATTCCTAGATCATCATGGCAATGAGGTGAATAGATAATCTCGCGGTCCGTCTTGACATGGTCAATCAAGTATTTGAAAATCGCGCCATACTCTGCTGGTGTCGTGAAACCGACTGTATCAGGAATATTGATGTAGCTTGCCCCTGCATCGACTGCAGTCTGGACAACTTGCAAGAGGAAATCCAATTCCGTCCGTGTCGCATCTTCTGGTGAGAACTCCACAATCTCAAACTTTGAACGCGCATATGAAACGTGCTCTTTAATGGCTTCAAGTATTTCTTCCTTGCTCTTGTTGAGTTTAAACTCCCGGTGAATGGGACTGGTTGCGATAAAGACGTGAACTTGCGGATACTTGGCATCCTTTAAGGCTTCATAACAAGCATCAATGTCAGATTTGACAGAACGAGCTAGGCCAGTTACGGCTGTCTTGGTTAAGACCTTTGCAATTTCCTGTACAGCTGTGAAGGAATCCGGACTAGCCGCTGGAAAACCTGCTTCAATAGCAGAAATACCCCATTTTTCCAATTGTTTGGCAATGGAAATTTTTTCCTTGATCGAAAAATTTACACCCGGTGTTTGTTCACCATCTCGAAGACTGGTATCTAAAAATTCAACTTTACGCATAGGGTCTCCTCATTTCTATATAGTGGATATAAAGAAAAACATCTCACTCGGTCAACCAAGCGAGATGTTTTTGCCCGCTTGGTAAGCCAAACAGGACTAATGCTTCTGCACTAGCCCTTATACCTCAACAACAAAGCAAATTGAATAAACTTAGCTGTATTCATGTTTGACTTTCTCCTTTGTTCAATGTCTTGTTTAGTATTGTAGCATAGGGAAAAAACAATGTCAAGAATTTTCCGTAATATTCTGAATTTTTTGAATAGAAACAAAATATCCCCTTTTCCCCTACTTCTTCTGATACAAATCAAAAACGATCTTGTCATTATAGAGATCAATGGTATTGGCCTTGGCATAGATTCCAAAGTCGTTGTCCATCTCCGACAAGAGAATGGTGATGGTGGACTGCTTGGGTGAGATCTGAATGAATTTTGGGATGTTTTTATTTTTACTCAAGAGCTGCAAGACCATCCTTTGGGGGATTTGGAAGCTTCCCACTGAAAAGTCCTTCACCGTCAAGAGAATATTACCGTTTTCCAACTTGGATGGTTGAAAGTAAATGTACAAGGGGTAGGATTTGCCCAGAAGACTCAACTGCCCTTCTAGTAAAATCTGTTGGTTGTCCGCATAGACCTTGTAATCGGATAAATGGTATTTTTTTAGCAGATATTTAATGGTGTCATTGAGCTGATCTCTGGTTGTCGTCATGGTCCCAACTTGGACGTCACTAGTCTTTGCAGTCTGTTGGAGCTGACGGACATCTTCTCTAGGTGTTGCCAATCGGCTTTGTACCACAAGGCCCAGAGCTACAAGGAGACTCACCAAGACTAAAAAGAGCCATTTCCAAATATTTATCTTTTTAATCTGAGCTAGTTGGTCTTTCTTGGGGATGCTGTTAATTCCAAGTTTTCTTAGTCGCATTGATTTTCTCCAATATTGCTTGTTTCATCTTTTCATAACCTGTGTTGTTGGGGTGAAAACGATCTTCTTCATACAAGGCATCGTTAGCAATCGTCGCCTTGCCATCACTGATTTCTGATACGCCCATTTTCCCGTCGATTCCTTTATACAGGGCATCATTGATCGGAACGAAATAGACCTGATCAAATTGTGCGATGGTTTCTTCCGTCGTCTCATTCCAACGATCTACAGCCGTCTGAATACTGGTTAATTCAGGAAAATTCAGGTAAAGAGGATTGTAGATCCCCACTACATAAATAGGAAGATGGGGATTGTCCTTTCTGGCTTTTGTGATAATTTCTTTGAGGTTAGCTGTATAATTCTTGAGCGGTTTTCGGATATCTGATAGAGAAAAATCACTCAGATGATCGACAACAACTTTGCGTAGATCATTTCCTCCAACCGTTAAGGTCATAACACGCGCCTTTTTGAGATCTTTTTGGAGGTCTGCTTGTTTCTTGAGTCGATCTAAAATCTGAGCACTTGTATTTCCAGGAACACCATAGTTAACAGGCTGGTACCGGCCGTCATTTTCATTGGATAGGCTTTGAGCGAGTAAGGGCACAAAGCCTCCTTGCTTGGTGCTATCACCTACACCTTTTGTCAAGGAATCTCCTAGCGCTACATAGGTATAGGTGACCTCTTTGGTAGACGGTTTGGCCTTGGTCATGCAAGGAGATGCAGTCGGGAGCAAAGCACGAAATAGAAAGACAAAGACAAGAAGGCTGGTTACAAAGAAAACCAAGCCTTGCATCATTTTTTTAAGATTCATATGAATACGATCGCTTATCCTTGAAAAATCACTTTTCCATCACAAATGGTGTAAGCCACTTTTCCTTTTAGTGTTTCGCCCACAAATGGGGAATTTCCAGCTTTTGAAGCAAAATGATCCGATACCAAACGGTCTGCTTCTGGATCAAAGAGGGTCAAATCTGCTGGTCCATCCACAGCAATATATCCAGCATCAAAATCATAGAGACGTGCTGGATTATAGGACATCTTTTCTAGCAACTGCATGAGGCTCAAATGTCCTGCATGGACCAAGTAGGTCAAACCAAGAGAAAGTGATGTTTCAAGACCGGTCATTCCAGATGGTGCCTTGGTAATATCAGGAACATTCTTCTCATCAGCATGGTGAGGCGCGTGGTCTGTCGCAATCACGGAGATGACGCCTGACTTCAAGCCTTCAATCACTGCTAAACGGTCTGATTCCAAGCGTAGAGGGGGGTTCATCTTGGCATTGCTTCCCTTGGTCAAGAGTAGACTTTCTGTTTTCGAAAAGTGTTGAGGCGCCACTTCTGCCGTCACATGAGCTCCTAATCCTTGGGCAAATGCCACAACCTTGACACTTTCTTCCTTGGAAAGGTGTTGGATATGAAGGTGAGCACCTGTCGCAAGCGCAATCATGGCATCACGCGCAGCCATCGAGTATTCGGCCACCCCCGTCGCCCCACAGACATGGAAGTGTTCCTTGGCAATGTTCTCATTCAACCCAAGAATGCCATTCAACTCAGGGTCTTCTTCATGTAGACTAATAAAGGTTCCTAGACGCTTGGCTTCTTCCAAGGCTTGGCGGACAACCTTGGTGCTTTGAAGGGGAATCCCATCATCTGAAAAACCAGCCGCACCCGCCTTGAGCAGGCCTTCAAAATCTGTCAGGTGTTGACCGTCAAAATTCTTGGTCACCGTCGCAACCGTATGAATGTGGAGATTTTCCTTGGCTGCAGAAGCTAAGACTTCCTCTAAGGTCGGAATATCTGAAATAGTCGGATTGGTATTGGCCATCATGACTACTCGGGTAAAACCACCCGCAGCTGCTGCTAAAGCACCCGTATGGATATCTTCTTTATGGGTTTGGCCGGGTTCACGAAAATGCACGTGCACATCGATCAAACCAGGAGCTACCACTAGACCTGAAGCATCAAGCACCTCTTGTCCATCCGTTGGGAGATTTTCAGCGATCTCTATAATTTTCTTTCCCTCAATGCGAAGGTCACAGATTTGATCCAAACCGGTCTTTGGATCCATGACACGACCATTTTTAATGACAACCATTGCATTCTCCTTTATTCATAAAAATCAACATGCGACTCTAATAAACGGTCGCCGTCATAGCGAAACATTGCTGAAAAGAAGGGTTTATCCTCTAACAACCACTCGACAAAGGTGTGGTCCCCCTCCCAGGTTGGTTTTAAGAGGACTTGATCATAAGGTACCCACTCCAAGGTCCCTTCGTTACATTCGATTAGTTCGCCCTCAAAGTCCGTCACCTTAAAGACATAAGTGTACCAGTCCAAATCAGGTGTAAACTCAGGAAAGGTAATGATCCCTTTCAAGACAGGCTTAGCTTTCAGGCCTGTCTCCTCAAAAATTTCACGGACAGCACACTCCTGTGGGGTTTCCCCGCGTTCTAATTTCCCACCAACCCCGATCCATTTACCTTCATGGACATCATTGGGCTTCTTATTGCGATGCAACATGAGAAATTCTTTCCCATTGTCGATATAACAAATCGTTGCTAATTGTGGCATTTCTTTCTCCTATCTTAACCAATCAATCGGCTCACGTCCCGCCTCTGTCAAAAATTGATTGGTTTTTGAAAAGGGTTGAGACCCAAAGAATCCTCGGTAAGCCGATAAGGGACTTGGGTGAGCTGATTCGAGGACCAAATGTCGATCATGGGTAATCAGAGGCTTTTTCTTACGGGCATAAGATCCCCAGAGGATAAAGACAACTGGCTCCTCCAACTCATTGACCACCTTGATCACAGCATCTGTGAACGGCTCCCAAATTTGACCCGCATGACCATTAGCCTGACCAGCAGGAACCGTCAAGCAGGCATTGAGCAAGAGCACTCCTTGCTCTGCCCAAGAGGTCAGATCATGCGACCGCTTCTCTCCAATATCTGAGCGCAATTCTTTGAGAATATTTTGCAAAGAAGGCGGAGCTGGTACATGATCCGGAACAGAAAAACTTAAGCCTTGCGCTTGATCCGGTCCGTGGTAGGGATCTTGACCTAAGATCAAGACCTTGACCTGGTCCATCTCCGTTGTCTGCAAGGCCTTAAAGACCTTATCACGCGGTGGATAGACCACTCCTTTGTTATAGACCTCATTCATAAAGTCATTGATCTGATGAAAATACCCTTCAGGAAGGTGGGATTTGATGGCTTCATGCCATGGTGAATGCTCCATGAAAACTCTCCCCTGTCCAATAAATTCTTACCTTCCATTATACCACATTTGGCGCAGATCCACTGGATAAAAAAAGGCTGGACATATTATCCAACCTCTTTTTCTGCCTGTCAAACAAGCGAGAGTTTTTATGTATTTTCTTTCTTACTGAATCCTGCTAGACCGATCGAAGCGACTAGTATAATTTGCGGCAAGAATTGAATGAGGTAGCGGGTCTTCCCACCTTCAAAAATGGTCAAGAAGAGCAAGCCACCAAAGACCGCTAAGGAAAGGAAATTGAAGGCATCTGTATCTCGACGTTTGAGAAAGGCCCCAACCAAGCCAGCTGACAGGACAATCCAGATCAACTGCTTTACAAATTCATAATACTTGTATTGCGGACGGTCAATGCTGAGGAAGTAAGTCCGTACCCATTTCGCCAGACCATTGTTTTTCGTCAGTGGCGCATAGAGAGGATTGATAAATGGGGTCTTTTCGTACTCCACGTCACGATAAAGCCAACCAAGTGTCCCTTCTGCCACTGTCAAGGACTGCTTGTAATAAATATGCCCCAGCAAGCCCCAAGGACCATACTCTTTGAGACGGCGCTTGATTTCTTTGATGACATTTTCTTTCTTAAAAAGCCCATTGTTATAATCCGACCGCTTGTCCTCATCGATATAAGCCAGCAAACCCTCTTTCATATCCTCTTGGTTATGGCCCATATCCGTCAAGCCTAAATTGATAAACAAGAGTGGGCCCTTTGCGAGACCTTCCTTTTTCAAAATCGGAACAACCGTCTGGTGTTCCACCGCGATATTCAAGCCAGCAAAGACAAAGCCCGTCGTAAGGCCTGTCACCATAGCGATCTTGCCAAAGGACTTCCAATTACCACGGAAGAAAAGCACAGCCCAAAAGGCGATCATGACAATAATCGTCGTTGGACGGATCAACATGGCAACGCCTGATAAAACACCCAGTCCTAGCAGCTCTTTCCAAGAGATGACTGCATCATCAGCCTTCAGAAGGTCAAGTACCCACCATAGCTGTAGGGTGATCAATGGGATGGGTAGAATATCCGTGTACATGGAATAAAAATAAGGCGAATAGCAAATCAAGCTCACATAAAAGACAAAAGCCAAATCAGCTGTTTTTTGACTGAAATGCTTCTGGGACAGCTTGTACAAGAGGACGGCACCCAAATTGACATAGAGGATGTTGAGAAGCTGCATGACCCACAAACCGCTAGAACCAAAGATCACGTAGAAAAACTTTTCGTAAAGGAAAAGCGGAATGTTATTGGGATTGCGACTGAGGTAGTTGGTGATGGAAGATTGCTTAAGAAGATCAAAAGCTCCCTTAAAAACAACTGCAGCATCCCGACGGATCAAAAGCTCCGCACAAACCATCATCACAAACTGACAAATAATGGCTCCAATCAGGAAACCTTTTTTATGCTGGGTCAGCCAAACATAGGCTATCTTTAGCCGATCACGTAGCAACCAAGCTAGAAGAAACAAGAAGACAGCAATGAAAATGGCAATCTTTGAAATTTCTTGTAGATACATCACACTAGTATACAACCAGTGGACCATGAGGAGCAACATGACAAGATACAGTAACCCAAATAAGGTACGTTTACTTTTCGATAACATAGGTCCATTATACCAAAAAAACAGCATTTCTGCTGTTTTGGACTGATACGAAATCATTTAGATTGAGGAATTATCTTTGTTATTTACGATCTTCCTTGAAATCAAACTCAATTTCCCTAGGCTCTGTAAATTCAAGGCCTCTGTAAAATAGGATTACAATTAAACATAAAATCAAGGCCAAAAACAAGCGCATTTGTACAAAATACGCAAAAAACAGGAGTAGAGCACTTAAACAAACAAGCGCAAACAACTGTCGTTTTCTCATTTTTCGCATTCACCACACCTCGGTTCCATTTGCTGTTTTTTGAAGATACTCTACTGGTTTTATCTGACCAACTAATACTAGTTCTACTCCATTTTTCTTAACATATCTTTTCAACCGCACATATCTGGCAATAGTAACCAACCATAAAGTGACGATGACAGCAAGAAGAAATATCAGAACGTTCACCACTCCTTCTCTAACATCCAAATCAAGATTCGGTTTTCCAAAGAAAAGGTCCATGGGAAGGATCTTTCTAAATGTTCTTGCTAATAACAAACTTAGTGGAACACCAATGACAGCCGAAAGATTGTTTGGAGCTTTCTTTGTAAAGACTTTCTCTTTAAATGAATAGGTAGTCTGATACACTTTACGGTATCTGTCAAAAGGGATCTTACTATTGCGTTTGATGATGAATTCTTCCCCTTGATCTGTTACCAACAAAAAGAATCCCCATAGAGGCCTTTTCCCATTCAAACTGATAGTAAAACATGTTCCTTTTTTGAGCATTGAAAAACCTCTTGTTAAATTAATATTTTAAAAGTGCGTTCAGTTTTTCGTAATTCAGGTAACTGGTAGTAATTCAAAATACCAAAACTAGAATACCTGATAGCACGAGATAGATAATAGCTGTTAAAACCATTCCAATTTTATAGAAACCAACTAAGCCGGCATAGCGTTCGACAAAACCTATCTGGGGGTCGTCTGGATGATAAAAGACTGTCATGGGAGAGCCAATTGGAAAAATCAACTGTAAATCCAGATTTTTGCCTGATCCAAGAATGTACCTTCTATCAAAAACATCTGTCTGTTTTGACTTAGAAGAGGTCTCTATAAAATAAGCATAGCTAAAGGTCTTTTGGTAGCTTTCGCCACCGACTTGATATTCCACCACAGGCAAGGATACAAGAAGTTGATTTTTGGAATCAAAAGCAACGACTTCTCCCATAACTTGTGCGGTTGATGCTGTTTTTACCTTCATTTCACGAAGATACAAGGTGTAAAAGATCAGCAGTATGATCAGGAAAACAAGGGTCAAGATTCCCAAAATAAACCAAAACAAAACCATTAAATCCTTTCTAGAAAACCAATTTATTTTTTTCGAGTTATCTTTCTTAATAATAAAAATTGTTTCAATAATCGATAATGAATTTCTCTTTATCAATTAAAATCTACTATAAATCTGTCAAGTAAGTAAAGAACAGGAATCCTTACTCTCCTCTTTTCAACCAATTTTGCTGTTGTGCCTTTTCTGCAAGATCTTTTGCTTTGTTGATATCCAGTGATGGTGAATCTGATGGGGTGTTTGATTCGATATCCTCTTTCAATTCTTGTAAAGTTTGAATATCTTTCGGAGTCAAATTGGAGATCGAGCTAGATTCTTTTTCTGTTGAACTTTCCGGAACAGACTGAATCTCACGATAGGTTTTGATCACTTCAGTTCCTGCATCTGTTGTCGGAAGAGGACGATAGAACATGAAAAAACCAATAATGACAATCAGAAGAGCTAGAGCTGATACGAGAATACCTTTCTGTAGATCTTCCACAGGTATTTTAGAATCTTTAGTAGACAAGACCTTCCAGTCTAGATGTTCTTCCTCGGCTTCTTTTTTAGCGTTGAAAGCAGGGCTAACCAAGACTTGGTTCATCAAGATCAATGCCCCCAAGGACATCAGTAAAAATGGAATATGACGTGATTTACTAATGACCACTAAAATACCTCCCGCAATAGCGATCAAACTGATAATAATATTGACAGTAAACCAGACCCGAGCTTGCTTCTTCATTTGCAAATAATGTATTTTTGTCATCTTATTCTCCCTTAAAAATAGTTTTTTCTTCATCCATAAAAACAATTACTACTATCATACCGGATTTTACTTTGGGTTTCAAGTTAACCACCAACTAGTGAAAAGAGTATAAAAAAGAAGCGTTAGAAACGCTTCAGTTATATTATTTGTCTTGCCAAGTTTCTTGGTTTTCTTTGAAACGACGCAACAGTTCCAAACCTTCAGAGGTAATGTAGCCCTGTTCTTCTGCCAAGTGGATCAATTCTGTGTAGTTTGACAAGGTTTCAAGTTGAACGCCAGCTTCCGCAAATTTCTTATCAGCTTTCTCCAATTGGTAAGTAAAGATCGCTACCACACCAAGGACGTCTGCTCCTTCACGTTTCGCAGCTGCAACAGCATCCAAGACAGATCCACCAGTAGAAATCAAATCTTCAACCACAACCATCTTTTGACCTTGCGGTACACGGCCTTCGATTTGGTTTCCAGCACCATGATCTTTTGGTTTGCTACGGATGTAAGCAAAAGGAAGGTTCATCTTGTCGGCAATAATGGCTCCATGAGGAATCCCCGCAGTTGCTGTCCCCGCAATCACTTCGACTTCAGGGAAAGCTTCCTTAATTTTATCCACGAATCCATTCTCAATCAAGGTACGAGTTTCTGGATAAGCAAGGGTCACGCGGTTATCCGTATAAATAGGGGACTTGATTCCAGAAGCCCAAGTAAAAGGTTCTTCTGGTTTCAAATAAACGGCTTCAATTTTTAAAAGATGGCTGGCAATATCTTTAGCTAATGACATGATAACTCCTTTTTACGATTTTAATCATATACGAATTAAATCCAAAACAGACTTAAACAACAACTTTACAGGTTAGTGAGTAAGTTAGGGAAGGTCCTATAGGACTTCCCGTAAAACTACAAAAGTAAGACTTTTAGTAGACCATACTATTCCGACGATTTAGAGGATAAAACGATTATTTTTATCCTCTAAATCTAGTGAATGCGTTAGGGAAGGTCCCATAGGACTTCCCGTAGAGCTACAAAAGTTCCACTTTTAGTAGCTCTTACGCATTCCACTGTCTCTTAATTTCATGGTAAGCGTCCCATGGATTTTCTGCTTGGATGATGGGACGTCCAACAACAATATAGTCAGATCCAATTTTATGGGCTTCTTGTGGCGTCATAACCCGTTTTTGGTCGCCGATTTCAGCTCCTGCAGGACGAATCCCTGGGGTGACACAAACAAAATCTGCTGAAGTAGCATCCTTAATCAAAGCGACTTCATGCGCTGAGCAGACAACGCCGTCCAAGCCTGCTTCCTGTGCCTTTCGGGCATAATTTACTACTGATTCTTGGACCGTTGTTTGGATGTTTTGGCAATCGCGCATGTCTTCTTCACTAGTAGAAGTCAACTGAGTCACGGCTACCAACTTAGCTCCTTCACCAAGAGCTGCTTTGGCTTCGCGCATCATCTCTACACCACCAGCTGCGTGAACCGTCACCATATCCACTCCGAAGGTCCCCAGTACGGACATGGCTGATTTGACTGTATTAGGGATATCATGCAATTTTAAATCAAGGAAAATACTGTGTCCAAGCCCTTTGAGGTAATGTACAATTTCAGGACCAACTGCATAGAAAAATTCCATTCCGATTTTTACAAATAATTTTTCGTCTTCTGGAAAATGCTCTAAAAAGTTTTTGACATCCTCGAAAGCTGGGAAGTCAAGGGCAATAATAGGACGTTCTTCACGCATGGATTACTCCTTTTTTGATTGATCATTTTATCTACAAAAAAACCTTGCCCGAGGCAAGGTTACACGAAAATTAGGTAGGAAAAACTACCATGATTCACCGTCTAGACCTTAGAAGCCTCTCTGGACTGCTTTAAAGGTTTTTATTTATTGTAGTACGATATTTGGGAAAAGTCAAGGATTTACAGTAGATTTTCCCGCACATGTTTTCGAAAATTCTCAAGCGTGTCAATGCCATATCGATCCATGACCTGTGGCAGATCTTCGATAATGGTTGGACAAGCATAAGGATCGGTGAAATTAGCGGTTCCAACTCCAATTGCAGAGGCCCCTGCTATCATCATCTCAATCGCTGCTTCGGCTGAATCCACACCTCCCATTCCGATAATCGGCAGTTTGGTAGATTGGGCAACCTGGCGGATGAGTTTCAAAGCAACTGGGAAGACAGCTGGTCCTGACATCCCTCCTGTACCATTGGCAATGATGGGCTTACCAGACTTGAGGTCAAAGCGCATCCCGACCAAAGTATTGATCATGGTCAAGCCAGTCGCTCCCGCATCCTCTGCTGCTTTTGCGACCTGAGTGATGTCTGCCACACTTGGCGTTAATTTGACATAGACAGGAACGGAGGATGCTTCTACCGCAGCTTTTACCGCATTATAGGCCAATTCTGGAACCTGCCCGATTAAGAGACCATTGTTGCCATGATCCACATTGGGACAGGAGATATTGAGCTCAATCGCTTTGACATTTGGTGCTTGCGAGATCTTCCGAGATACCGTCGCATACTCTTCGTTGGAGAAGCCAGCTACGTTGGCGATAATCGGTAGCTCTGGATAATGCTGGGCCAACCAAGGGAGTTTCTCTGACAGGACCACGTCTACGCCTGGATTTTGGAGTCCAATGGCATTGAGCATGCCTGAAGGCGTCTCGGCGACACGGGGCGTCCGATTACCAAAACGAGCCTGAGCGGTTGTTGCCTTGATCATAATGGATCCAAGGAGATCCAAATCATAATATTTGGCGTATTCCTGACCAAAGCCAAAACAGCCAGATGCCGGAATAATCGGGTTTTTCAAGTCTAAACCGGGTAAGGATACGGCTAGTCGATTTGCTGTCATACGGTCCTCCTACATCACAATCGTACCGGTTTCAAAGACCGGTCCGTCTTCACACACGCGCTTATTGGCTGCTTGGCTTGCATTTTCCAGATGCACCACGCAGGCATAGCAAGCCCCCATCCCACAAGCCATGCGGGACTCCATAGAAATGTAGGCGCGGGGATGGTCATGGAATTTTGCATTGACATATTTGAGCATGCCAGGAGCTCCACAAGAATAGATAGCATCAAACTCCTGGTCCATCTGGTCAACGATGGTGGAGACATATCCCTTTGTGCCATAAGATCCATCGTCAGTTGTAATAGTGACTTGCCCATACTGCTTCAATTCTTCCTCAAGGATAACTGCTTCTTTATTGGCAAATCCCAGGACAGAATGGACTTCTACTCCTTGCTCATGTAGTTGTTTAGCCACTTGGACCAAGGGAGGCACTCCAATCCCGCCACCGATGATCAAAGCACGCGCCCCTTGACCAAGATCTTTTAGATCAAAGCCATTTCCTTGAGGCCCCATGACGCTGAGTTTGCTGCCGACTGGCAAGTGAGAAAAGATAGCTGTCCCCCCACCTTCGATACGGTAGATCAAGCGACAAGTCTGTGTCTTACGGTCGATCTCACAAATTGAAATCGGGCGACGGAGGAGCTTGGAGTCATCCGGTACACGAATATGGAGAAACTGCCCCGGCAACATCTGCTCCACCATTTCCCCTTTTAAGATCATGGAATAGATGCGAGGAGCAATCTCTTCTTGAGCAACCAGCTCCATCTCCTCCATCATGATGTTGCCAAAGCGTTTTTTACAACTTTCACTGACCATTGATTTCCTCTTCTTTCTTTCAGCAAAAAAGACCTCGCAAAGGCAAGGTCCTACAATTAACCAGCTAGACTCGGTCCGCTGATCTTTTTTCTGTCTTTCCTTGCAGGCCTCTCTGGACCTCTTAAAGGTTAAATTTTTCTCATTATATCGTGCTCCTTCTCGCTTGTCAAGTAGAAATCGGTGATTTAAGAAGCTTTCTTGGGATCAAAATCGTCTGGGATCGGTTGGATGTATTGCATGGCAATTCGATTCTCAGGCTTACGGTCGACGAGATAAAGAACCAGTAAAAAAATCCATTCCAAGGGTTTCATTAGGTAGTAGATCAAATCCATGGCCCATTTCTTCTTGATATGTTTGGCAAAAGGATAGCCGTAGCGGTCATAATTGCGTCGCAAGAAGCGATGGAAACGTGGCGTCTTTTCTTCCAGTACTTGCTCAAAAGCATTGGCGATACAGAGCTGGCGATTGACCACAACAGGATGACCATGACGGATCCCCATCCGCTGGGGCTTGACCACTTTTTCATGACCACCAGCCGCAACCGTACAGAGATAGTGCTCATCAATGATGAGATTCTGAGGTGGAATCTTACCGGAAAAAGTCCAATCAGCTGTATTGGTCCAGGCCTTGATCACGGAATCTGGCTGTTGGCCAAAGAGCATGAGAATGAGGACGACGAGAGCAAGCGTCGGAAGGGCAAGTAAAGCCGCTATCCATGGCCAATTACGCGACTTGTTTAACAGCTTCTGGCATCGTTGAACTAGACGATTTTCGTACCTTATCTTCGATCGATTCTCTTGCCACTCTCTGATTCGAATGTCTAAAAGATTCAAGGAATAAAAGACCAAAAACAGGGTATGGAGACTGACCAGTTGCAATTGAAAGTCAAAAGCGGCTAGGAGAACCAGCCCTCCTAGAATCCCACTGATACAAAAGACATTGAGAAGAGGGGATAGGGAATTGGCATCCCGGTAGGAATAGATGATCAAGGCTAGCAAGGCGAGGGCAGCAAAGGTGAAGAAGGTTGGATAGGCGCCAGACCAGATCAAGGCGTGCTTCTGCGAATTAATCAGGCGCTCACTCCAGTCATGGAAGGTCATGTCTTTGACGATGAAAATGATCACTGCTTCAAAGAAAGAGCCAAAGAGTCCCAACCAAAGAAGTGCTGTATAGTTTTGATTTTTCTTTTTAGCGGGGGCTAACGATTCCTCATTTGGATCCTCTTTCCTTACGTCTACCTTAGTATCTAAGAGGTCATTGCCACTATCCTGATCCTCTGTCTGCCCTCCATCTAGAGCTTCTACTGACTCTTCTCTATTTTCAAACAGCTCCAGGTCTTTTTTTGCTTCTTCCTCAGCCTCCTTTAGTCGGAGATGAGACCAACGACGAATCGCGTACATTAAGACGAAAATATTAGGAACAAGAATCGCCGTGATAAAAGCATACGGAAGCAATTGGACACTATAGGCAAATAAGGCCAGAATCGATTGGAAAAAGCCCATTTCAGGAAAGAGAAACAGAATATTTGGCAGTACAAAAAAGAGGTAAAGGCCACATAAGATCAAAACATTGGTCATAAAATTCAGTACCAACAAGGCAAATGTAAATTGTGTTTCCAATTCTTTATCCCATTTTCGATACCAGGATGCTAATTTCTTCATAACTGATTCTCCATTGTTTTTTTCCATTTTAGCAGGCTTCTTTCACCTTAGGCAACTCTTAGCCCTATCTTCTAGCCAAAATCGGTCTCTAGATGGAGATCTTTGGACTAACCCTCATTTTTCTAAACCTATGATTCAGCTGATCTGATATTTCCTTCCTGATCCCTTGAGCAATTCTCTCTAACAATCCTTGGAGTGACCACATTATTCGGGAAAAACGTGTCTTTTTATGTTAAAATAAAAGCATGAGAATACAACAATTACAATACATTATCAAAATCGTCGAAACTGGCTCTATGAATGAAGCCGCAAAACAACTCTTTATCACGCAACCCAGTCTTTCAAATGCCGTCAAGGACTTGGAAAGTGAGATGGGAATTGAAATCTTTATCCGAAATCCTAAAGGGATCACTCTGACCCGTGATGGGATGGAGTTTCTCTCTTATGCCCGCCAGGTTGTCGAGCAGATCGACCTCTTGTCCGAACGCTATAAAAATCCTGTAGGCTCCCGCGAACTCTTCAGTGTCTCTTCCCAGCACTACGCCTTCGTCGTCGAGGCCTTCGTTTCTCTCCTCAAGAAAAGCGATATGGAAAAATACGAGCTCTTCCTACGGGAGACGCGGACTTGGGAGATCATTGATGACGTCAAGAATTTCCGAAGCGAGGTTGGTGTCCTCTTTTTGAATAGCTACAACCGGGATGTGCTCTCTAAAATGCTGGATGATAATCACTTGATTGCTACCCACCTCTTTACAGCGCAGCCACATATCTTTGTCAGCAAGACCAATCCCCTTGCCAAGAAGGACATCGTCCACCTGTCTGATCTGGAAGATTTTCCTTATCTCAGCTATGACCAAGGGACCCACAACTCCTTCTACTTCTCAGAAGAAATCCTCTCCCAAGAACACCATAAAAAATCCATCGTCGTGAGCGACCGGGCTACCCTCTTTAATCTCTTGATTGGACTGGATGGCTACACCATTGCGACTGGGATTCTCAATAGCAATCTCAATGGAGATAACATCGTCTCTATTCCTCTTGATATCGAAGACCCGATCGAGCTGGTCTACATCAAACATGAGAAAACAGCTCTCTCAAAAATGGGAGAAAAATTCATCGAGTACTTGCTTGAGGAAGTGAAGTTTGATAAGTAAAAAAATATCTGAGTGCTCAGGTTCACTCAGATATTTTTATTGTCTTAAATTAGAAAATACTTCCCCAATTTTCCCTTCAATAACCAAATCAGCTTGTTTGTCCTGAGGGATACTGGTCTTATTGATGACAACCAGCTTCTTCCCTTGGAAATACTGGATCAAGCTGGCTGCTGGGTAGACCACAAGGGAGGTCCCACCGATAATGAGAAGATCGGTTGCCTGTATGGCTTGGGCCGCTTGGCTAAAGACCTCCATATCGAGAGGCTCCTCGTAAAGAGTCACATCTGGTTTGACCACCTTACCACAGTCCAAACAGTGTGGAACCGGGCCTTCCAAAGCTAGAAATGCCTCTAAATCATAGAAACGATGGCAACCCGTACAGTAATTACGATCGGCACTACCATGGAGCTTCAAGACCTTTTTAGAGCCGGCCATTTCATGGAGACTATCGATATTTTGTGTCACAACTGCCTTGAGCTTACCAGCTTCTTCAAGATGAGCCAGATACCGATGGGCTGCATTGGGCTTGGCATCGGGATAGAGCAGGTATTTCTTATAGAAGTCGAAAAAGTCCTCTGGGTAGCGCTCGAACATGGTATGAGAAACCAATTGCTCGGCTGTCAAATGACGCCCTACCTGAACGCTATAGACTCCGTCTGAGCTCCGAAAGTCCGGAATATTCGACTCCGTAGAGACGCCGGCACCCCCGAAAAAGACGATGCTTTGACTCTGATCAATCATCTCTTGTAGTTGAGCAATCTTATCCATCTACTTCTCCTTTAGTAGCTCTTCCATCACAGCATTGGCCTGATCAAAATAAAAGTGAGCTTGATCATAATGGATGCCTGTGTAGCTTGCAAGGTCAATCAAATTCTTCAAAAAATCCTGAGAAGAGAAACCGGTTGAACGATGAAGCTCTTCCTCATCAAAGGGTTTGATCAAGTGGGCCAAGGGATTGCGAACGGATCTTTCTAGCTCCCGTAATTGCTGAGACACAACTTTGACGCGATCTGGCAAGTCCAACTGGACGATCAATTCTGTCAAACTGGATGAATTGACCACACTTTCACTATGAAATTCTTGTAAGATAGGATTGTCAGACGCATGCAAGTCCTCAAACTTCCAACGGTCATAACTGGATTCTTTGGAGTTATGGATATAGTTGGTAATATCAGGGATTTTCAACTGAATCAACCGCATAAAAATCCGATAGATGGCTGGGCTAACAGCACGAACAAAGTCGATAATCTGTTCATTTCTCAACTTCGCCTCTAAGTCATAAAGGTAATTGGCCAACTGTTCATCTTCTGGATTTTCATGCCAAAAAAGCGGAAAACCAGTCGCTTCTAAGACTTCTGTTTTCAACTGTTGATTCATGACAGGTTGGATATTGAGCTCACGACGTTCTACCATCACCTGCAATAAACTCACCAGCAAATCCGGCACATTCCCTTTTTGCTGAAGGGAGCGAAGGGCACGGCTATAGTGATAATGATGAAGATCGTAGAGCCATTCATCATGAAGGAATTCTGCCATTAGTCTGCAATCAAGGTTTCTAGACCAACCTTCATCATATCTGTAAAGGTTGTTTGGCGTTCTTCAGCTGTAGTGTCCTCTTCAGGGTTGACCAAGCTGTCTGAAATCGTCATGATAGCAAGGGCATCCACATGGTGTTGGGCAGCAAGATAGTAAAGAGCCGCTGCTTCCATTTCTACAGCTTTCACACCCCATTTACCAAGCTCGATGTTCTTTTCACCATAGTTTGAATAGAAAACGTCTGATGACAAGACATTTCCGACGTGAGTAGTCATACCAAGGTCTTTGGCAATGTGGTAAGCCTTGTCTAAAAGATCAAAGCTAGCGATTTGTGGAAAATCGTATTGAGGCCAGTCGTTACGGATGATGTTTGAGTTGGTTGCAGCAGCTTGTGCCAAGACCAATTCACGGACGTGAACATCCTCATTCAAAGAACCAGCTGTTCCGACACGGATCAATTTCTTCACGCCATAGTCGACAATCAACTCACGCGCATAAATAGAGATCGATGGCATCCCCATTCCAGTACCCATAACAGAAACACGATGACCCTTGTAGGTACCAGTGTAACCAAACATATTCCGAACTTCGTTGAAGCATACAGCATCTTCAAGGAAATTCTCAGCGATAAATTTCGCACGAAGAGGGTCCCCAGGAAGAAGAATTTTATCAGCAATTTCACCCTGCTTAGCAGCAATATGGATAGACATAATATAAGATACCAAGGGCGTAAAAGAGGCAAAGTAAAAATAGGAAATCCGACAAAGATGCCTCGCATCTAGGAGGGTTTATCTTTTTTACACAGCCTCTAGCCCGGGTTCAGTTTCAAACCCGAACTACCCTTCCTTTCATTTTTTATAAACAAGACAGGCGACAGAGAACAAAGTAAAAATAGGAAACTGACGACGCATCGCAGATACTAGACAGTTTATCTTTTTTACACAGTTCTCCGCCCGTATTCAGTTCAGCGAATACGGTAAACCCATCCTTTCTTGTTTTATTGAGTAATTAGAAAAGCTTTCCGCTCGTGTTCAAATTAGAACACAGGCTCTACCTTTCTATAAGATACCAAGCCCGTAAAAAGCAAAGTGAAAATAGGGGATTGTCGCAGCAAGTACTGGACTTGCAAGACAATCGATCTTTTTCACACAGCTTTTAGGGCGGGTTCAATTAAATATCGTTTTGAAAGTCATGGATAGCCCGGGTTCAATTCAAACCCGAACTGCCCTCCCTTTCTTGTTTTTAGTTTGTTAATGAATCCAAAAATGCATAGAGTTTGGCATTCATTTCTTGGTAATCGTAAGCACGAATAGCTTCAGGTTTTTCGACAAATGGCAATTGTTGACTTTGTCCTTCCAAGACATCTTCACCGTCTGCAGCAATCAAGAGATTGACTGCATTTGGATCAAATTCCAAGTGGGCTTGGAAAGCATAGTGTTTAGGACTGAAACGCACAATCTGACGTGGACAACCTTGACTGGTCGCAAGGACGACAGCATCATTCGTCAATCCCGGCATATCACCATGCCAGTGTCCTGAATCAAAGCTGGAACCAAACAAGCCGACATGCGGATCTGCCAATCCTTCAGGAGTTAAATCCACCGGATAAACCCCAATCTCCCGCTCTGGGCTATGCTCATACTCTGCGCCATAAGCAACAGACATGAGCTGAGCACCCAGACAGACCCCAACGATGTAGCGATCCGCCTTCATGGCTTTTTGAATCAGTTCAATCTCAGCATGTGGATCATAGTAAGGGAAGGCTTCCCGATCCTCATCTGGCGATTGCGGTCCTCCCATGACAATCAAAAAATCAATCTCATCCACTGTCTCAGGTAGCGCTTCTCGCTCATAGACCTTAGTCATGGTCACCTGATGACCACGCTCCTGTGCCCACTTGAGATAAGCACCAGGAACTTCAAAAGTTTCGTGCAAGACAAAATGTACTCTCATCGTTTATTCTCCCATCTATTTTGAATCATATAAGACACACCAGCAGCTAGTGCCAGCGGTAGAAGCAAGGCCCAGCTCTGGCCTGTAAAACCAAGGCTTAGGGCAATGCCTGTCAATGGAGCCTGTAAGGTCGTTCCTAAAAAGACGGTCGCTCCAAGCAACATTCCTAAAGCAGGATCCATTTGAATGCCAACGACTGTCAAGAGCAAAGTCGCTAAGTAGCCAGATCCAATCCCTAAGGCAAATGACGGTGTCAAGGTCCCTCCGTAAGCCCCATTTCGCAAGAGAAGGTAGACTAGGAACCCCTTCACGGCCAAGGTCAAGACAAGATTAGAAAATGGCTGGCCTGATAAGAGGGCTTGGGCTAGAACCTGTCCATTTCCCATAAAAATCGGATAAAAGGCCACAATGGCTGCTAGCAACATAAAGGCTACAGGCAGAGACCAAAGAATGGTCCCATCCTTCCGCCGTTTGCGACTAGCCCGATTGGCTAGAGCACGAAAGGCAATTGCCAAGGGAGTAACCAATAGGGTCACTATGACAGCCTGGAAGAAACTACTGGCTGACCAATGAACTAGCGACATATGATAAATAGCACCATGTCCAACGATTGGCTGGGCCACCCAAGTCGCCAAATAAGTACTGGACAAGACCAGTACAAAATTTTTCCAGTGATAGGCCAAACCTAAGGTCTCAAAAACAAACAAGCTACTAGCAAAGGGAACTTGATAGACTGCCGCCAACCCAGCTCCTGCCCCACAGGCAATCAAAACTCGTCGTTCTTTGATTGCTAAGGAGAAGGCTTTGCCCAACCAACCAGCTAGAAGAGCCCCAACCTCACGTGGGGCTCCTTCTTTTCCGACCGAAGCGCCGGCCCCGACAATCGCAACCTGCATACTTGCGTGAAGGAGGTGGGCTAATGGTGCCGGATCTCTCTCTCCAACCAGGTCGATTTGCCTACGAATGGAGAGAATGTTATAGCGCCGTTGCAGAATATACCAGAAACCTGCTGCCAAGACCCCTGTCACACCTAGGACAAGAAACCGACGAAGCGCTCCCGCTTCTTGAAATTGCTGGAGCAAATCAGACCGTTCTTGGCCAAAGGCCAGTCCTTGCACACCTTCTAGTAGATAATGACAAGCCATTCCGACCAGACCCGTCCCTATTCCCAAAGCGAAAGTCGCTAACAGCAGGCGCCATCCGTAAGGCAGGCTTTGGAGTCGTGTTCTCATGGTCTTACAATTCAGCAAGAATTGCTTTTAGCAAGCCTTTGAAGTCGCCTTTGACGCGTTCTGTCACTTCTACCACTTCTTCGTGGTTGAGCTCTTCTTGGAAACCAGCCGCAAAGTTGGTAATACATGAAATACCCAGAACTTTCAAGCCTGAATGCGCTGCGACAATAACTTCAGGAACAGTTGACATACCAACCGCATCTGCACCCAATGTCTTAAAGGCACGAATTTCAGCAGGTGTTTCATAGGTAGGACCAGTCGCTCCAAGGTAAACACCGTCTTCCAACTTGATACCAAGTTTATCTGCTACTTTGTGAGCAATCGCACGGTATTCAGGTGTGTAGGCTTTCGACATATCAGGGAAACGTGGACCAAAATCATCCAAGTTTTCACCGATCAATGGATTTTGACCAGTCATGTTGATGTGGTCAGTAATAGCCATCAAAGTACCAGGACCGAAGCCGATACCACCTGCAGCATTGGTTACGAGAACCCCTTCACATCCCAAAACTTTCATGACGCGTACTGGGAAAGTCACTACTTCTAGTGGATTTCCTTCGTAGAAGTGGAAACGGCCTTGAAGGGCCAATACTTTACGTCCAGCAAGATCTCCATAAACCAATTTACCAGCATGGCCGACAACTGTTGAACGACCCCAGTTTGGGATTTCAGCATAGTCTACTACGACTGCATTTTCGATTTCTTCAGCTAATTCACCAAGACCTGATCCAAGGATCAAACCAAATTCAGGTGCTTCGATTCCTTTACCCTTCAAAAATGCTGCTGTTTCATTGATTTTTGCTAATAACGTCATTGCGTATCTCCTTTATGATTTCCTTAAAAATTGGCCAATTTTGTCAAATGTATTGGCATTGCGAATGGTCAAAAGACGGTAAACCGGCATCTTGAAGACTTGTCTGTGGTAAGCGGTCTTTGTATAGGTCTCTTCTGAGTACTTGCCCCAGTAGATCCCTAGATTGCCACGATGGATGATTTCATCACCGAGCGAAAAAGAGGAGACCAGCTCCCAGACAGCTTCCTGATCGAGTCCTTCTGTGTAAAAGAGAACATCCTTGCGTGCCAGATCCTCCTGCCACCATACTGGTAGAGCAGCGATATCTTGCTCATAGTCCTCAGCTGAAAAGAGAGAAAAAGACTGGATAAAGGGATAGCGATCACGAAAGAAATGTCCCAGCAAATCTACCAATTCTTCTTTAGAAGCAGCAGATTCAAAGAAGATATTGCCACTATTAATGTAGGTCTCTACCTCATCCAGTCCGATCGTTTTAAGCTCCTCTCGAAGCTCTGCCATCACGACCTTGTTTTTCCCGCCAACATTGATTCCTCTTACGAGGAGAGCAAAGCGCATCATCTTAGACCAATTTATCTAAGAAACTTTCACCAATCATGGCAGTTTCAACGCCAAAGTTTTCTGCAATGGTTGCTGAAATATCAGAGAAATGGCCAACCGGAATCACGCCACTGCCTTTGAAGGATGGGCTATAAGCCAAGAATGGGATGTATTCACGCGTATGGTCTGTACCAGCGTAGGTTGGGTCGTTACCATGGTCAGCCGTAATCATCAAGAGGTCATCTTCACGCATGGCAGCGATAATTTCTGGCAAACGCTCATCAAACTCATGCAAGCAATCGCGGTAGCCGTGCGCATTGCGACGGTGTCCGTAAAGAGCGTCGAAGTCTACCAAGTTGGTGAATGAGAATCCCTTTTCAAACTCAGGAAGTCCCATCGTCTTAATTAAGGTATCCATACCGTGGCTATTTGATTTGTTGTGGCCCATATCGTGGTTGATACCAGCACCGTTAAAGATATCGTTGATCTTACCAACTGCATAGGTATCGATACCCGCTTCGTTCAACTTGTCCAAAACAGTTGGCGCAAATGGTGATACAGCCAAGTCCCGACGGTTGGCTGTACGTGTGAAGTTACCAGGCTCTCCAACATATGGACGCGCAATGATTCGACCGAGAAGAGCTGGACGTTCCAAAGTGATAGAACGAGCGTATTCACAGATACGGTACAACTCATCCAAAGGAATGATGTCTTCGTGAGCTGCGATTTGAAGCACAGGGTCTGCTGATGTATAGATAATCAACTCACCTGTTTCCATTTGGCGTGGTCCAAAGTCATCAATAACAGCTGTACCAGAATAAGGTTTGTTAGCTTCACGGATAACCTTACGGCCTGAAAAGTCTTCAATCTTCGTAATAATTTCTTCAGGGAAACCATTCCAGAAGGTATCAAATGGTTCGGTGATGTTAAGTCCCATGATTTCCCAGTGACCAGTCATAGTATCTTTCCCGAGGGAAACTTCTTGCAATTTTGTTGCATAACCAGTTGGATTGCTTTCAGCTGGCACGGTCTTCAAAGGCACTTCACGAGGAATGTTTCCAAGCCCAATCTTCGCCATATTTGGTACATTCAAACCAACTGTTTTTGAAATGTGTCCAAGAGTATCAGATGCTCCATCCGGAACTCCTGCATTGACAAAGTTATTGGCATCTGGTGCAGCACCGATCCCAACTGAATCCAGCACAACTAAGTGCATACGTTTAAATTTTGACATAAACTGCCTCTTTCCTTTATAAAATTTAGACTAATATCGAATCCCTATCCGTAAAAACCTCTAGGAGACTCGGCCTTCCTTTCAAAAATTATTTTTCAATAATGACAGGACCATCCGGTGTCCCTACAATCACTTTTGAAATCATGTTCAAGAATAAACCATGCTCGACAACTCCAACCGTTTGATCCAGTTCATTTGCCAGAGCTTCTGTATCCTTGATCACTTTAAGATCCAAGTCAATGATAAAATTGCCTTGGTCAGTGACAAAGCGTTGATCTTCCGCAAGACGGAAAGCAGGGTGGTAACCCTTTTGTTCAAAGTGACGGAAAAGATTTTCAGCCCCGTACTGCACAACCTCCACTGGAAGTTTGAAGGCCCCAAGAGTTTCGACTTGCTTGGATTCATCCACGATCCAAATGCAATCTTTTGAATTGGTAGCGACGATTTTTTCCATGAGGAGAGCCCCGCCACCACCTTTGATCCCGTTTAATTGAGGATCCACTTCATCGGCGCCATCCACTGTCACATCGACCACTTCGACATCGTCGATGGCCTCGAGCGGAATACCTAAACTCTCAGCCTGATCATAGGTCACACTTGACGTCGTGACAGCTGTGATCTTCAAGCCCTCTTCTTTGATGCGACGACCTAGTTCAGCTACAAAATAATAAGCAGTTGACCCTGTACCGAGACCGACAATCATGCCGTCTTTGACAAACTCAGCCGCCTTGATTCCTACCTGTTCTTTTAGGTTTACCATCATTGACCTCCTTTTTATTCTCCTCTAGTATAGCATATTTTGGAAGAGATTTCACTAGTTAAATGAAAACCTTTCCAGCTTATTGTTCAAAATGAAAACCTTGCCCGACAGCTGACTTTACGATAGAATAGAGATGAATCTACAGGAAAAGAGAAATGACATGATTACCAAAGAATTTGATACCATCGCTGCCATCTCGACACCACTCGGTGAGGGAGCGATCGGGATCGTCCGCTTAAGCGGAACCGACAGCTTTGCCATTGCACAAAAGATCTTTAAAGGCAAGAACCTCCAAGAGGTGGCTAGCCACACGCTCAACTACGGCCACATCGTGGATCCAGATAAGGATGAGATTCTCGATGAAGTCATGGTTGGCGCTATGCGCTCACCAAAAACCTTCACACGTGAAGACATCATCGAGATCAATACCCACGGCGGGATTGCGGTGACCAATGAAATTCTGCAGCTGGTCATCCGTGAAGGAGCCCGTCTTGCGGAGCCTGGTGAATTTACCAAGCGGGCCTTCCTCAACGGTCGGGTCGATTTGACCCAGGCTGAGGCTGTCATGGACATTATCCGCGCCAAGACCGATAAGGCCATGAATATTGCCGTTAAGCAACTAGATGGTTCCCTATCTGACCTCATCAATAACACGCGCCAAGAAATCCTCAATACTCTGGCTCAAGTCGAAGTCAACATCGACTATCCTGAGTACGATGATGTCGAGGAAGCGACCACTGAGATCATTCGTGAAAAGACCACTGAGTTCGAAGCCCTCTTGACCAATCTCCTCAAAACAGCCCGCCGCGGAAAGATCTTACGTGAAGGAATCTCTACTGCTATCATCGGTCGACCAAACGTCGGTAAGTCTAGTCTCCTCAACAACCTTCTTCGAGAAGAAAAAGCCATCGTAACGGATATCGAAGGAACGACTCGTGACGTCATTGAAGAATATGTCAACATCAACGGTGTCCCCCTCAAACTGGTCGATACGGCTGGGATCCGTGAGACTGAAGACATCGTCGAGCAAATCGGTGTCGAACGTTCGAAAAAAGCCCTCAAAGAAGCTGATCTGGTCCTCCTCGTCTTAAATGCTAGTGAACCCCTGACCGATCAAGATCGCCAGCTTCTTGAGATCTCAAAAGACAGCAACCGCATCATCCTCCTTAATAAGGTCGATCTCCCAGAGAAGATCGAAATCGATCAACTGCCAGAAGATCACATCAAGATCTCTGTCCTTAAAAATCAAAACATTGACCAAATCGAAGACCGCATCAACGCCCTCTTCTTCGAGAATGCCGGCCTGGTTGAGCAAGATGCGACCTATCTCTCAAATGCCCGTCACATCTCTCTTATCGAGAAAGCTGTTGAAAGCCTGCAAGCTGTCAACGAGGGCTTGGCCCTAGGTATGCCGGTTGACCTGCTTCAAGTCGACCTCACTCGCACTTGGGAAATCCTCGGAGAAATCACAGGGGATGCCGCTCCAGATGAGCTCATTACCCAACTCTTCAGCCAGTTCTGTCTCGGTAAGTAATAAAAATGCGTATGTGTTCGAACCATACGCATTTTTTTGGTTTATTTGCCCTGCTCTAGCTTCTCCAACGTTTGATAGGCTTGGTAGATCAAGAAGAGACCGACAGCATTTAGAAGCGGAATCGCAATCGGCAACTCGGTCACGATTTGTGAGAATGGGGAATTGCCCACAAAATGAAGGACAAAACCTGCGATAAAGTAGCCCCATGCTGGAACAAGGAGATCCTTGCTCCCTTTTCGAACTTGCGCTAACAAGAGAAGTCCCAGCATGACAAGGCCGGTGTAGACCCAGTGAGACATAGGCGCATTGGCCACACGACCGAGAATCCCTGACACCGTGTAGGAGAAACCTCCAGGCAGATCCTGACGAATATAAGCAAAATCCTCCACAATCTGGAATCCAAGACCAGAGGCAATGGCTAAGAGAAAGATCGACTTGATCCGACGGACACTAAACAAATAGAGAACAAAGAAGATCGGAAGCAACTTAAAGGGTTCCTCAAAGAGGGGCGCCGCAATGGCACTCTCATACTGGTTCCAAAACGTGCTATTCGGCGCTACTGCTTGGACCATGTCATGAAAATAAGTATTGGCAAAGCTAGACAGCCAACCAGCCACAAAGCCTCCACCTAAAAGCGAAAAGAGGACCGGTACCCAAGACAACTTCCACTTCTTGGCAAAATGAAACAATGCCCAGACAGCAGGAAGTGCGTAGACCAAGAGGATCAGGGTCGAAAGTCCCACAATCCCATACTGGCTACCCGACATCCAACCTTCCGTCAGCGACTGGGTCTCATAAGCCAACCCAATGGTCAGTAACAATAAATAAAGAAACAAAATCGTTTTGCGTTTCATAAAAGACCTTTCTATAAGGAAATGAAAAAGGCTGGAAGACCAGTCTTTTTTCTGTGATTCTATTGTATCAGGATCAGCTTAAAAAAACAATAAACTGAGCCTCATTTCCTACTTCTACTGAAGAACGGCTAGGATCTGCCGAATCATATCAGGATCCCCATCAGGCAATGTTACCGTCTCCGCATGGTCCAAGATTCCTTGGGTGAACTGAGTCATGTATTCTTGGCTGTTCAACTCATCCGCAGACTGTTGCCAGTGGCTCGGTACAGGATAAATGGTCACTGTTCCATCACCGTTAGACGCATAGGTCACATTTCCTTCAGCCGAATAAGAGCCATATAAATGATGGACCGTCTTCGGATAGGTCACTCCCATCCCATCTTGGTAAATATAGGTACCAGCAGCACTTTCGTTGATGTTCAATTCCTTAGGAACAGACTGAATCACATAAGCCCATACACGCGCAGCTTCGATCTGGTCAGACGAATAGCCTGGGAAGTTATCCCTATCTGATTTCTTCGAAGACTTGGTATCGGATCCTTGACTGCTAGCCCATTTCTTACCCTTGCTTGTCTTAGTCGTACTACTGCTATCGTTTTTATCTACCTGCTCCCGATCTTTTGGTTGCTCTTTCTTACGGTAGTAGAAATTATCATCATCGCCATAAGCCGGCGACTGACCCGCCCAGATCCGATCCTTGGACTTATCCGATGCATCGTCCTTACCAGCAGTCTCCCCCTTAGGAAGGAGCAAGAGACCAAAGCCACCGACACCAGATGTTGAATTGACCGACATCTCTGCACCATGGTCCTTTTGCTTGAAGCTAGAATCAACTAACTCCGCACTATCCAAATCCAGGCCGTCCTTGTCAAAGACCAGCTCATTCCCATGGCCGTCAATCCAAGTCCCCTCGATACTCGAGTAATCCTTGTTCTTAATAGCTTTCAAGTCCATACCTGAGTGTTTTTTATCAGCATGGCTAGACTGCTTAGTAGACGGAGCCTTCGGCGTAACCGACCGATGAGGCCGACCACACGAAGCCAAGACCAATGCAGAAAGCATAATTACAAAACCTTTTTTCATATCAATCTCCCTTCACACACCTACCATTTTAGAGAAATAAGAAAGGATAGTCAATGGAAAAGTGGAAAAGAAACCTACGATCAAACAAAACCCTTCTGACATTCATTTAAGATCAAAAAAGGAGCTCAACTGTACGAGCTCCCATACCTTCACTGTTTTATAGGCTATTTTTTTAGTAGTTTTCATTCAGTCACTCTTACAATTGTATATTTTAACTACAATATCAGTAATAAGAGAAATGAATTCTACAATGCATATCAAAATACTCATGCCACAAAAGGAATGACAAGATGGGGATATTTGAATTGCAGAAATAAATTATTTCAATCCACGCTCCCGTGAAGGGAGCGACGAAATTCGCTAAAACTGAAACACTTAAAGCAATTATTTCAATCCACGCTCCCGTGAAGGGAGCGACCGTGCTTTAGGCTATGAAAAACCTAGCCAAGATTATTTCAATCCACGCTCCCGTGAAGGGAGCGACGTGATTGTTCCGGTATCATGTCGCAAGTCTTAAAAATTTCAATCCACGCTCCCGTGAAGGGAGCGACCACGCGCCACACCGATCAATCCTGTTTCGTCCGTATTTCAATCCACGCTCCCGTGAAGGGAGCGACTCTATTTTAGCAGAAATGGAGGAGAAAGACAATATTTCAATCCACGCTCCCGTGAAGGGAGCGACGTACTCGACCGTAAGCCTTGGACAGATAAGATTATTTCAATCCACGCTCCCGTGAAGGGAGCGACATAACCGTTGTCAAAATCGCCTGTGTTGAATTTATTTCAATCCACGCTCCCGTGAAGGGAGCGACGTTCTTCATTTCTGGAGGTATGATGCTGTTTTTGTCATTTCAATCCACGCTCCCGTGAAGGGAGCGACGAGAATGGGCATCTAATTTAGGCTGGCAGATTGTATTTCAATCCACGCTCCCGTGAAGGGAGCGACATCAAGTGATAGTTGCTTAATTCCTTTTTATAAATTTCAATCCACGCTCCCGTGAAGGGAGCGACTGAAGGTGATAAGGTTACTTTTGACCTACCTCAAATTTCAATCCACGCTCCCGTGAAGGGAGCGACGAGATGCGATTTAAGGATATGATATACTATCTTATTTCAATCCACGCTCCCGTGAAGGGAGCGACCTACAAGATAATGTTTCCATTAGTTCTTCTATTGTATTTCAATCCACGCTCCCGTGAAGGGAGCGACATAGGCTTCCCTATAAGTATTACCTAACACACAAATTTCAATCCACGCTCCCGTGAAGGGAGCGACTTCAACTAGTTTTAACTATCTAAAAGCAATTTTAATTTCAATCCACGCTCCCGTGAAGGGAGCGACCCATGTTTCAGAAGATACAAGGGGGATTCGATAAATTTCAATCCACGCTCCCGTGAAGGGAGCGACAGGTTTGTTGTCCGTATTCGCTCAACTTGAGAGGATTTCAATCCACGCTCCCGTGAAGGGAGCGACCGAGAGCCAAGAAGCACACGAAGCGTTTTTAAAAATTTCAATCCACGCTCCCGTGAAGGGAGCGACTGTCACCTTGATAACTGTTGACTTATCAGACGGATTTCAATCCACGCTCCCGTGAAGGGAGCAACTCCTTAATTTTTCAGCCACCGATTTATCTTTAGATATTTCAATCCACGCTCCCGTGAAGGGAGCGACACCGTTTGGACTGACCAGCATAGGCGTTTTCTTATTTCAATCCACGCTCCCGTGAAGGGAGCGACCCTTGTTCATCTCAGATTTATAGATGGCATCTTTTATTTCAATCCACGCTCCCGTGAAGGGAGCGACTTCCCAAGGATTGCAACCGCTGGATCGTTCACGGATTTCAATCCACGCTCCCGTGAAGGGAGCGACGATTCGCGTTCTCATCGAAACGCCGTCCTTTTAAATTTCAATCCACGCTCCCGTGAAGGGAGCGACTCGAGCTCGATCATGTATGTTTTCGTTGTTTTATTATTTCAATCCACGCTCCCGTGAAGGGAGCGACTGTAGCTTTACCAACAACTGCTTTTTCGGGATTGTATTTCAATCCACGCTCCCGTGAAGGGAGCGACATCGTTTTATCTCGATTATCTAAAAGCGTATAAAATTTCAATCCACGCTCCCGTGAAGGGAGCGACAAGCGTTTCATTGCTTCGTTAGAAGTGTCAAACCAATTTCAATCCACGCTCCCGTGAAGGGAGCGACCTGATTGGAGCTAGTAGGATTTAGGGGAAGTATTTATTTCAATCCACGCTCCCGTGAAGGGAGCGACCTTTCTGTTCTTCTATCGAGTAGCCCTCCTCTAACTGGATTTCAATCCACGCTCCCGTGAAGGGAGCGACTGTGGCTTTTAGAATTTCAGTTTGTTGCAAGTTGATATTTCAATCCACGCTCCCGTGAAGGGAGCGACAGCGCAAAGTAGCACCGTTTATGGCTAAAATTGATTAATACCAAGGAATTATTATTCCCTTAAATTCATTTTTGCCATTAATTTTTCTAGTCTTTTTGCGCGAAACTCCTGCACTTTTATGTGCAACTTCGATTCGCGTTCCTTATTTTAAAGTATTAATACTCCTATATCAGGATCATAACTTGTATCTCGTCCAATAGTCTCCACTCGATTTTGCCAATTTTTTCCAAGAAAATAAAATCGAATACTATCAGAATCAGGATCAATAATATCTAATAACTTAGACTTGATTTCTACAAATTCTGCAGGAGCAACTGAACATTCAAATACTGAATTTTGAACACGTTGGCCATAATCAACGCACAGTTTTGCAACATGGCGCAGACGTTTCCTTCCTTTTGCTGTTTCAGTATTGACATCATATGTCACCAGTACCATCATATGTAAACTCCTATATCATAAACGGTGGATATGAATCTAATTCCCCACGAATAGCTTTTGCTAATAGTTGGGCTTGAACATAAGGTAAGAGCATCATTTTCACCTTTTCTTTAGTATATGGATGTTCTACTTCCGTATGTTTTCTTTTTTGCCAGAGTTCAAGAAAAGTTGCCCGTCCTTTTTCTGATAGAAAAACACTACCGTTTTCCTTAAATTCAAAGTCTTTTCTCGATATTTGACCTTTATTTATCAAAGAAAATACAAATCTATCTACAATAAAGGCACGAAACTCCTCTACTAAATCTAAAGCTAAACTAGCACGCCCTGGTCTATCAGTATGAAAAAATCCAACGTAACTATCTAGCCCGACTGCTTCCAATGCAGACTGGCATTCGTAAGTTAATAAACTATATCCAAATGATAACAAAGCATTCACGCAATCTAATGGTGGCCGTCTAGTACGACCGTTAAACTGGAACGTCTCTTTATCATTTAGGACAAAATCATTAAAAATTCGAAAATATTGGTTGGCGGCTTGGCCTTCAATTCCTAAGAGGGAGTTCTTATCTTCAACTGACTGAACCTGTTCCAATGCCCAAGTCAACTCTGTATTTACCTCTTCAAAGAGATGAGTATCAATTCGTTCTCTATGATCACGCTTAAAACGGAGTAAATATTTCCTAGAATTAGAAATTTTTGCAAGAATAAATCTTTGAGCATATTCTAATGACAGTTCTGAGTCTGCTAAACGATACTGTTGCCTTCTAAGTAGAACATTCCCATTTGTTGCTCCAACAAACCGACCGCAAAAACGCCCCTGAGGAGTATGAAAAGATAAATTGATCTGATTTTCAGCGCACAGCTCAATTAATGATGGAGATGCTCCCAAGTAAGAAAAACATACAATACCATCAATAATTCTATACGGGAATCGACTGATGACTTTTCCCTCTTGTTTTATGACAATATTATCTCTTTCTCGAGTCAAATAAAAGTTATCTTTCGTTAAATATAACGTGTTAAGTAGCTTTTTCATAAGCTATCCTCACTTTTTAGAGCATGGAAAATATAATTATCAATATTGCGATTCTTCTTACTTAAGCGTGGCATACAAATATCAACTAAAGAGCACAATTGACAATTTTTAAAATACTCAGCTTTTGGAACTACCTTTTGCTCATAATATTCATGCATTTGCGAGGCTAAAGAAGCTACTTCTTTTCGTAATTCAGGAGTAATTTCTATTTGTTTCTTTTGATTAACATGATGATAATATATATAGCTGTACTCGATTGTACACTCAAGAGTCTCTTCCAGACAAATAGCTTGAGCAACTAATTGAACAATATCATAAATATCTTTTTTGTCTTTTCCTCGCTTATATTCCACGATAACTGGTAGCCACTTACCACTTCTACCCTTAAGCTCAATTCCTCTTTCATTTTTATGAAACTCAACAACATCTAATATCCCGTAGAGCCCTAACTCTTTTGATGATACATGCATTGCCCGTGAGATAATAACATCATTACGTTTCTCTTTTACATGAGGATCGTCCGCTTTTTTGTGTAAAATCTGACCATGAGCTGTCGCTTCATTATCCGACCATTGTTGTTCAATATGAATTAGACTCCATTGCCGTTTACAAAATTGGAAATGCTGGATACCAGACAACATTAAATAGTCACTTTCCGCGTAGACCATATTATAGTCCTTCTAGAATCTTAACTTTCAATCCTTTATTTTCATATTCTGCTAACTTCTCTTGATTAAGATGAATACCGTAATCTTCATAAGTATTCTTTTCCTGGTTGTCTTTGTCAAATTCAAACAAGTCAAAAACACGCGCACTAGAAATATTTCCTAACTTATTGGAATGAGTGAACCAAAAGACTTCCCTTACACGCATTGATCCTTCAGGACGTGCAGAAGAGGCATCATTTTCGAAAAGACTTACTAGTGCTTGCTTAATAACCTCTACATCTTCCGTAGAAAATCCTGTTTTTTCAGCAAAATTTGGATTAATAGATCCCTTCAACAAATAAACCCCGTAATCAACAAAGTATTTCATTCCCATAGTATCAGATGAACGTCCACTTTCATTTTTAGCTTCCATTCCGTTTGTACTTCTTGTAATCTGTAAACTAGAGATTACGATTGGTTCCAATGACTTAGCCATATTTATAGAAACTGGTCCACGAACACCAATTGATTTTTTCAAATAAGTAAAAACTTGACCGAATGAACGGACATCTAACCATAATTTATTAGCTTGTTCTTCGATATCTTCATCAGAGTCTTTTGCATTAAATTGATTAGAAAAACGTTTTTCAAGTGAGCGAAACTCGTCTTCAATACGGTCACCAGCTTGAACAAAGGTTGGATAGCCCAAATCTTGCATGCGATTTCTAATTTTGCGCTTGATCGCCACATCAGAAATTAAGCCATGTCCCTTAGCATCTGTTCTTGGCATATTACCCGATAATGGATCACCATTAGCATTTGCTTCGCGTACTTCAATTGTTACCATAAAGTCAATTTTATTTTCTAACATAAGCTAGTTCTCACTTTCGTCTTTTTCTTTTTTAGTATAAAAATATTGTTTTTCGCCATAATAACCAAAAATAAATTGATAATCTAGAGGATCATTTATATCTTTATTCGTCATTAAAGGGCTTAATAGAGAAATGATTTCTTCGCGCTCTCTTTCCAGTTTATTATAGATTCCTCTGGAGTTTAATTTGACTGTTTCTTCATAAGGTTTAATTTTATTTGCGAGGTTCATCATCAATTTAGCTGGTTGGCTGGTATAGGCATTCCAATACCTTTCAGCATTTGTTATCCTTTCTTGATTACCACCTTCTATTCGATATCTCTGAGCTTCCATTAATTCAAAAATAGCTAGTAACCGTCCAAATAAATAAGAACGATTAGTATTTTCATGGTCTACCATTGGATTAAACTCCCTTCCATATTGTTTATGTAGAACTGCTAAACTAACTTGTTGCAATGAATACCAACATTTAGGATAATTTTGCCGATGTTTAATATTAGCTTCTAGCTTTTTAACGATCGTATTTGGAATGGCTTTTCCATCAATTAAGGCTGTCACTAATTGCTGATATTGATCACTCCGAAAACTATCATTGTCTAATTCTAGATAGCGTCCTCTATCCACACCATAAGCCGCATTAATAATCTCGTTGAAATTCGGTGTCTTTTGTTTATAAATTCCTGATTTTGTTTTTGCTTCCCAAGAATAAGTATCTTGCCAATTTTCCAGATTTTTTAATAACTGAGACACTTGAAGTTGACGGAAATATTTTAATGAGATACGACCATTACTTGTTTTATTGAGGATAGCAATATAATATGTAGCGTCGTTTCCAAAAAATTTTCGCCCCTTAATAAATGAAGAACCAATCTCTTGATTTACAGCATTTGGTCTAATCAATTGATGACGATCTTCCATATCATCTTCCTCATCCTCAAATAGGCTATCAAACTCCGGTTTAACAATATCTAATTGACTTTTGTTTGCCAAATCATCACTAAACCAGTTAATAAGATACTGTGACGATCCTAACCAAGTACTACTGTTATTATTTTCAAGTAAATACTTAATCATCAAATGGATTTTTTCAGAGGTTTCGTAACCTACACTAAAAACATCTTCACGTTCTTTAAAACGTCCTTTATAAGCCTCTCCTTTATTGCTAACAGAAATGATTTTAGCATTTCCCATCAATCCTCTATGCTTATTTGTGATTGTCTCATTGCGTCCACTTATATTACAAACTCCCATATTATCTTGAAATGCTCTTACAAATGATATAAATGATTGATGTAATTCTTTGTATGTCGTCACTGATTCATCTTTGAAACCATGGTATTGTACAATCGAAAATTCAATGAAACAAGCAGATAAATCAATCGTCTTACTTTTTCCATTTAAATCTTGATAAGTCACCTTCAAATTTTCTATTTGATAGGATTCACCAAACAGAGAATTTAATACGATTTTTAAAAAATCTGCTCTAAGTATAAACCTCTGAATCTTTGTTAAATAATCTTTAACCTCATCTTCCTTACAAAAACTGACCCAATTAGCAAGTTGATTATGAAATTCATCGTATTGAGATCGACTAACTTCTTGAACATAATAAGATAGCTTATCTACTAATGGATGTGGTGCTGGATTACTACCAGATCTTGCAACAGAATCACTAGTTACAGGAAAAATAATCGATTGATTATCTGGCATGAATTCCGCTTTATAAAAGGTACCATCTTTATTCAATTTGATGAGAATTATATTACTACCATTTGATTTCAGACTAGTATGGTATAGTGGAAGCAATACAGGATCATTCTCACCTGTTCGTTGATCCACCAAACCGATCTCCTCTGCTTGTTCATATGCATTTAATAGAGAAGTAAAAAAATCCATTAGCTTTCTCCTTTCTCCATCTCTTCATATTCGTTAAACTCATCATCAACTGATTTAATTTGACTAGGTATCTTAAAAGCATAGCTGGATAATGTATTAACTATTTCACATTCCTTCTGTGACTTAAACTTAATAATACCATCCTCCATAACTGTTTTTGCGAAATAAGATTTTAATGGTGTTTTTTTATCTGTTGGGTAGGCAAAGGAATGAAACATAATTCCTAAATCGATAGAGACTCCATCATAATAGGATGGGCAGTTCTCATATTCTTCTTGACTAATCTCATCCACCAAGGCAAAGCACTCCCTTGTTCCAAGAAAAACATCCCGTCTTCCACCTTTTCGAATAGACCTCTCCATAATCGCTTCGTGCTTATTTGCCTGTCTATCCTGCATCAAATCTTCACGATTCTCATTCCAAACAAAATGAAACTTTACAAGATACTCTACATCACTCAAATAAGAAACATAGCTCAAGTCAGCACTGTAATCATGTAACAAAGCACGAACACCATGCAACTCAGTTTGTATTTGATTAACAACCTTAACTTCAGTTATAACATTTGTAAAAGTAGGTTTATGATATATACCGTCAACTATTCCTTGCAAAGCCTGTCGAGTCGGGACCGAGTACGACGATCTTTCACTCCCACCTTTAGTTGCTGGATTCGTAAACAATGCCCTATCGCCACGAACTCTAGCATAGAAATTTCTTGATCTATACAAGGTAAAATCCTCCTTCTGTTCTTTCATATTGCTATGTTTATTCTTACTATAGAAAAAAATACCTAACTCGTTTACATAATAAAGTTTTCCATCTCTATGATAATTCCTTTCTTTTCATGATAATACCCATCTGATAACACTAGTACATTTCCATTCAGATACGATTTTGTTGCTTCTAAAATAGGATCATGCTCACGTACATTTACGGTATAAGATTGCAATTCCTTTAAGAGGCATTTTATAAGCTGGAATTCTCCTGCTGATGGATAATCAGACTCACACAGCTCTTCCAAATGAGATAACTTTTCTATTGCATCACCGTATGGAACCAAAACCCCTATTGTATCGTTATTGATCAAGTTCATCTTAAGCCCAGCTGTTTTAAATGCTTGCTTCATTCTTCCTTTAAAATTAGGTCTTAATTGGAACTTATTCTTACTTAAATAATCAAAAACTGACTCCCCATGCGATAAAGGATAGTCCATTGAAGATTGATTATTTGCATAGTAATATTCAAAGAAATCTTTATTTAAAAGTGAAGTATCAATTGGAGATGAAATTTCATGTAGTATGAACTCTGTTGCCTCTTTCTTATTTTTGATTTCTTTAAGTCGTGAGATATTCTCCTCCTCATTCATAAGGTTCACTAATGTAACTTGTCCTTTTGGACGTTTCCCTTCACGGTTACAACGTCCACTAGCTTGAACAATTGAATCTATTCCAGCATAAGAACGAATGACTTGATTAAAATCAACGTCCACTCCTGCTTCAATCAATTGCGTACTAATACAAATAATTGGTACTCCATTTTTTAAATGCTGCTTTATTTCTGATATTATATCAAATCTATGCTGAGCACACATATTAGTTGATAATTGATATAGAGGACGATCTGTTAATTCTTCAAGCATTGTATAGAATTTATCAACTGTTTTTTTAGTGTTAAAAATTACAAGTATGGACTCATTATTATCTAAAACAAAGTCAACTAATTCTGACAGGTTTGTATATTGATTCTCTTCTTTAAACTTTCTAAGCTCTGTTCTTGAAAACACTTCTGATTCATCATGACTTAACTCAACTATATCAGGACATTCACCATTTTTCCCACCATAATCTAGACGATGAGTTATTGCATTTGAATCATAGGCTGGCTGCGTTGCAGTACATAAAATAATAGTTGTATTCATGACTTTATTTAAAAAGTTCATTGTTAAATTAAACAAAGTTGTGACTTCAATAGGTAAAGATTGCACTTCATCTAAGATCAACACACTATTCGCTAAATTTGAAAAACGTCTTATATTAGAAGATTTTGTCTTAAATAATGTTTGAAAAAATTGAACCATAGACGTAAGAATAATTTGACTATCCCAACTGTCAATTAAATAATCTAACGTCAAAGTTTTTTTCTCATCATTATCATCATTTTGATGAATTACATTTGAATGATGTTCTAATACTCCAGCATTACCTGTTATTTTTTTGATTTCAGAAGCATTTTGCTCTAAGACCGATAAAAAGGGAGTAATGTAAAAGAATCTTGATTTATTCTTCTTCACAAGCTGATGGAAAGCATATCGCATACTGAGGTTTGTTTTACCTGCTCCAGTCGGTAAATCCAATCGATAGATTCCGGCTGAATCGTTTTCTCCTCTTTCCTTCACTCTCTCACTAATTTGTAAACGAATTTCATTTAGTAGTGTAGTAGGCTCGCTAAAACCTCTATACTTTTCTTCAATAGCACTTAGATAGAACTGATTTAATTCTTCCCTTTCTTTAGATTTTAAAGGTTGAACAATTATACCGTATGCATTGATAGTGTCTAATATATCTGCATTTTTTAGTAACGATAAATAAAGCCTAATAAAACAGCTTGAATAAAAATCTTTTTCACTTTCGTTATTCCACTTTAAATTAGACCAAGCTTGTTGATAATTCTCAAATGCTTTTATAATTAAATCATCTAAAGAGTTATATCCATAATAAGATAATTGACTTTCTAATTTTTGAGCAAAAGGTTCGATATCTTCTTGATAACGACTGCTTTCTGTTCCTTCCAATATTCGATACCGTAACCTGTTATAAGCATATTGAGAAGTATTTATCATTTCATCTTGGAATAAAATATCATACATACCATGATGGGATGAAATAACGTAAGCGCAAATTTCTTGAAATAACTCTCTATCTGTTTTCTCTACATTTAAACTCTTCAAACAGGTTTGTATCTTTTGGAAAAGATACCTAGCTCCAGCCGAGGAGTGGTCAACATGCTTATTAGGATGCAATAAGAGTTTATCTTGAAACTCTTGATTAGCTTTTCCTAAATCATGGTATAAACCCAATAAGAATAAAACATCCCCTTGATCAATAACATTCGCATCTTCTCGAGCCTTAGTCGCAACATTAAAAGAATGATCTTGAAGTGATTGAACATTTCCATTGTTATCCTTATGAGCAACAATCATAAAAAGCCTCGCTAAATTTTAAATATTATGATATTAATTTCATTTTACTCCTTCCTTCCTCAAAAATCAAATCTCCATATGGAGATAATTTATCTATTTCCA
The DNA here is from genome assembly GCF_014435245.1 of Streptococcus sp. IMAU 99161. Classification (NCBI taxonomy): domain Bacteria; kingdom Bacillati; phylum Bacillota; class Bacilli; order Lactobacillales; family Streptococcaceae; genus Streptococcus; species Streptococcus sp. IMAU 99161. The sequence continues at coordinate 70,079 of NZ_JAAPAW010000006.1, forward strand.
AATCTTTTCATATACACAAAAGGGAACTCACATTCGAGTTCCCTTTTTCTTCATGTCCCCTGCCGGAATCGAACCAGCAACTACTCCTTAGGAGGGAGTTGTTATATCCATTGAACTAAGGGGACAGATAAAAAAAGAAGCGAGATTACTCCCGCCTCCTTGTTCGTCTTAACGACGGATTTCTTTAATACGAGCTGCTTTACCTTGCAATGCACGAAGGTAGTACAATTTCGCACGACGTACTTTACCGTAACGTACAACTTCGATCTTTTCTACACGTGGAGTGTGTACTGGGAATGTACGTTCAACACCTACACCGTTAGAGATTTTACGAACAGTGTACATTTCAGTGTGTCCTTGACCTTTACGAGCGATCACAACGCCTTCAAAGATCTGGATACGTTCGCGAGTTCCTTCGACAACTTTCGCGTGAACACGAACAGTGTCACCAGGACGGAATGCAGGGATATCAGTACGAAGTTGACCTTCAGTCAAACTTTGGATTAATGGATTCATTATTTTCTCCTATCTTCGTCAATCTTGAGGGACCTCCCTCAGCGGATAAACTGTATTTTTGTGCTTCCATTACGCACAAAAACTATCATATCAGATATTTTCAGGTTTGTAAAGCTATTTCCCTACTTTTTTGCAACTTTTTGACCGGAATAAATGCTCCAGTCTTTTGGCAGGCAATAGGCAATGGCGCAAGCAATGACAAAGAATGGTAGATTTCCATATCCAAAGACCTCCCCTCCGATCAAGATCGGTGCGAGCAAGGTCGTGGTCGCACTGCCAAAGACACAGGCATAGCCGATAGCAGCCACGACCAAGACGGGTAAGCCCAGCAAAGGAGCAAGAAAGACGCCAAGTGTCGCTCCGATCGCAAAGAGCGGTGTCACTTCTCCTCCTTGGTAACCAGCAGAGATGGTCACCACGGTAAAGAGGAGCTTGAGGATCCAGTCATAACTCTGCGCACTTCCTTGATGAAATGCCATATCAATCAGATTGGTTCCGAGTCCGCTATAAGAGCCGACCTTGGTCAGCTGGAGGGTCAAGAGGACCAAGCTGAGTCCAGCCCCAATGACAGCGATTCGAATATAAGGATTAGGCAGTACTTTCGCTACTGTTTTTTTCAACCAAGAAAGGCTAACTGCAAAGAGCTTCCCAGCGAGGCCGAACGCCAAGCCAAGAAGGGATACTTTGATCAAGGTCTCTGGTGTCCAGCTCAGCGTTTCTCTTAGTGGCACAGCAAATTTCTCCAAGCCCAGGGTATGAGAGGTAAAGCTTGCCACGATTGAGGCGATAAGGGCAGGATAGAGAGCAATCAGTTGCAACTCCCCAACGGTCAGGACTTCAAGGGCAAAGAATGTCGCAGCCAGCGGCGTCTGAAAGAGCCCGGCAAAACCTGCCGCCATCCCGGTCATGAGAAAAATACGAGAAGCATCGGCTATCTTGATATGGCGGGCAAAACGGTGCGAAAGGGTGGCTCCGATCTGGACCGCTACGCCTTCCCGACCGACCGAACCACCGAAGAGGTGGCTCATCCAGGTCGTCAGCATGATCAAAGGAACCAAGATCAAGGGGATTTTCTCCTCACGCGTGTGCCCGACATCAAAGACCAATCCCATCCCTTTGGAAGCCTTGCCACCAAATCGCTTATAGAGATAAACGATGACAAGCCCTGCTAAGGCTAAAAATAGAATCAAGGGCCAGTGCTGGCTTCGGAAATCTCCGATCAGGAGCAATCCCCGACCAAAGATCATATCAATCGCACCGACCAAGAGACCGATGATCAGGGCCATCCCCGTTAGTACAAAATACTGCTGTGTTTTTTCTTGGATCGATTGATTAATCACGCGCCTTCACCTCCTCTTGGTAGTCTCTAGAACGCGCCATCAAATCACGAAATTGGGCTTGGATGGTCGAGCGATACTGCTCATCATCCACGAGAGAAGCCACCTTCTCTAGCACCTTATTTTCCCTACCTTGATCCAGCACAGGCAGACACTTTGCCTTCTTATAGGCCACAACCTCGCTGACACAGACCATCCGTCTTTCCAGCAAGGCTACGAGCTCTTGATCGATCTGGTCAATCTCTTTACGAATCTGATCTAAATCCATGTGTCTCCTCTTTATTTTGGGATATAAATCGAGGCTGTAATCCATCTATCCAGCCTCTTTATCATTAATTTGCTTTAGCTACGAGTTCCTCTGCAAAGGCTTCTAATTTTTCAATATCTTCGTCTTCTGCAGACAAATCAACTTTGACATTTTCAGAACCTTTTTCAGCCCCCGTCGCAGCAAAGCAACGGTCGAATTCATCAACTGCTTTACAAAATTCGTCGTAGAAGGTATCTCCTGATCCTACAACACCGTAAAGTTTGCCTTTAAGATCAAGGCCAGCCAAATCTTCGTAGAAATCTTGGATCTCATCTGGAAGCTCTCCATCACCGTAGGTATAGGTCGCAACCACTGCGATGTCGGCCTCAAGGAAGTCTTCCGCATCCACAGTTGTACATTCATCCACATCTACTTCTACACCAAGATCACGGAATTTGTCCGCTACGATATCAGCAATTTCTTCAGTATTTCCAGTCATACTAGCAAAAACAATTTTCGCTACAGTCATAATTTCCTCCCAAAATCTATTTCCCGTATTATACCATTTTTTCAGGTATTTTGTACAGAACCTTTCCTGAGAAGGTGAAAGAATAGGTTCATTTCAAGAAATTGGACCGATGGAACCTAATCACCCTCGTTTTCTTCTTGAATTTCTTTAATAGTTTTGATTTCTTCATCTAGCTTTTTATTAAAATCGGTCTCGTTTTTGAACGGATATGAATATAACTGCCAAGTATACCATTTAAGTCCTTCTTGCCCTTTGTAATACCACTCTATTTTTGTTGGTAAAAACTCTTTGTTGTAGGTAATTCGGACTTTGGAAAATTGATTCTTCTCACAATATTTATACTGCAATTCAAATTCTGGTGGATACTTCTCCTTTAGAAATTTTTTATTAACCAAAGATTCTGGATCCCTTTCAATCTGAAAATGATGCTTTTCAATCTCCTCAGACGTAACCTTTAAATTCAATAATATCGATGATATTCCACCATTTAGTGCACGTTTATAAAATCCTTTAGTCGTATAGACTCCACTTTTACCATATAATTTATTATTTTTAATTACAGTGCTATAAGACACAAATAGGTTCTCTGCTTGCAGATCAAATCCTGCTCCTGCATTGTTACCTTGATCTAAATCATCCTGATTTTGGACAAAAACAAATCTCTGTTTCTGTAAAATATCATAAGTATCCGTTGGTTGCTGTTGAATATGATTGACTATTTGGAAATTTAAAACAGCCGCTATTATTATGACTACCACGATTAAGAGAAGATGGTTCTTCGATAGAGATTTTAAATTTAATGAATTATTTAATACTTTCGTATCGCTCTATAGACTAATCTTCTTCTTTTTCGCTTTCAATCTCTTTGATCAGCTGGATTTGCTCATCTAATTTCTTATCGAAGTCAGATTTGTTTTTGAATGGGTATAAATAAGTACGAATCGTATTCCAACTCATTTCACCATTTTTTTCATAATATCCTTCCAGTTTTATGGGAAGAAACTCTTTGTTATAGGTAACACGAACTTTACTCATCTTATCATAAACGTAATAATTTTCTATATAACCTTTTTTTATATCAGAAAGATTATTTTGATTGATAAATTTACTTGCTTTAAATTCCAACGTATACTGATGATCCAAAATATCCCTTTTTGTAATTGGAATATTCATAATTCCATATGTTACCATGTCCTCCAGTTTACTTTTATACAGAACAGTTGGCGTGTATACGCTATTCACATAAATCTTCCCATTTTTTATAGCATTAGTAGAACTATAAAGCTCATGAGTTTTTAAGTTAAAACTAACCTCATCTTCGGGATATCTACTATCCTGAACTGTAACAAATTGACGTGCTTGCATTCTTTCATAGCCGGTTTGACTAATATCCAAAGAGATGTTTTTCTTTAAAATAATCCAAGATACCGTTATAATCGTCACCAGCCCAATTAATATAATCGTTATAAACTTTTTGTTTATCTTCATCTGGAACTTTTTGCCATGCTTCATAATCCTCATGTCCTCCTCCTCTTACAATATCCGCAAATTGACCAATATAGCCTGTCTTTTCATCCTTTTTGCCCAAATCATTTTCATAGCGAAATAGTTTTTTTGCTTCAGTTCGAGTGGCTGGCTCAGGAGTGCCATCCACATCAAGCATTCCATGTTTACCTTCGTAAAACTTAGTAACATCTGAATTTTGACCTGTTGAAGGTCCATAGTTAAAGGATTCTGTATTGGCGATTTCCCTCAATTCATCATCAGAATATGCGCTTGGATCGGAGTTATAACGACCATTTGGAAGTTTGTTCTTGTCATAGGCATCCCATTGACTCTCAAACTCGCCAGTGTCTATATTCACAATAAATTCCACCATACGTGCGTTGTTCAAATCTTTTCCTTTAGCTGAATTGCCCTGAGGGACTTGAACCTTCATATTATACGGACGTTTGAAGCCATCTGATTTCTTAAAGCGATTATGGTAGTTAGAGCCGGTTGTATAATCAAATTCAATATTATTTTCTTTACCATATGCTAACAGTTTCTCGTAATCATTTGCACCTTCGTAGTGACTACGAATATAGTAAATTGCTTGGCGATCCAAATAATAGCGGAAGAAATGAACTTGTTGCCTAAGCGGATCCTTTTGGTAATTAAGATTTTTATCACCAAACGCTTTTACCACATCCCGTCTGAAATACATGTTGAAATCCCCATGTGGTGCCAGATTCTCTGAAATCTTATGGGTTTGACTTGTCAAATGCATAAACTGCTTTTTGTCCGTTTTTGCACCCAACTGCTTAAGAACCAATTCTACTTTCGCTTTTGAATCAAGTTTACTACTAGCATACATCTCTGTATAAATATCGGATCCAATCTCCTTGGTTTCCGCATATAAAGCATCTCTCCTTGCATTTAACTCGCTGCCTGTCTTGATATCTGCTGTTCTTTTTGAAACGCCTTTAACATATCCTTTGATGGCATCCTTATCCCAGCCATCTATTTCTTTAAGGTTCACTGATTGTTCACGTAAACCCGTAAGAAATTGGTTATATTCGAAAGCTGATACATCCTTTGGTTTCGTTGGCAAATATTCATTTTCAAACTCTTTATTCTTAATCGTTTCATTTACTTGATCAGACCAAGATAAATCCTTTGGAATAGAATACATTCCAGTATTTGGATCCCACGCTACGTTAATTTGATTGACAGCTATTTGAATAGCTTGGGCTAAAACATCAATTTCCCAGAAGATGCTTGGTGACGTTGCATTAAATGCTCTTAGTTTGTTTAATTTTTCTTGTAGTTCATTTCTAGCAGCTTTTACAATACCATCTAATACGTTTAAGCCTTGAAGTCGCTCTAATCTCTGCAACCGTTGGAAATCTCCAGCACTAGTCGATTGACTAGCTGCAATTTCATTGATCTCTGCATGAAACATAGCAATCATCCGATCACACTGTTCAATATCAGAAACCAACTTATCTTCCTGTAAGTCCTCATCAGCCACCTCAGAGCGATAGGATTCTGGGAGCTTTTTCACACTTTCTTGTGTCGCATCCGCTAAAGCTATCCCAGCCTCTTTCAATGGCTTAACAACACTCGTCACAAAGGTTCTAAAAGAGTCGTAAGCTTGTCCAGACAAGCGTGAGGCTGAGTTTTCTATTTGGGTTAATGATGTTTCTAGTGCTTCATAGGCTTTCAATTGCTGCTCAACCATCGTCCCTGTGCTAGTAGCCTGACTATCCAAACTACCTCGATAAACTTCGATTCCCATCGTCACTCTCCTTTTCAAAGTTTAGTTTTTTTCGTTCGTGATAAATATCATTTAAATCATCTTCGATTTTTCTTTTTTGGATAGCTAAATCATCCAATTCTTCCAAATAACTTGTTGAAATTTTTCTTGATTCATGAAGGACTTCCTCCTGAAGGTGGTCAAAAAAATTTCTAGAGGAAGGATAAGATTCAAATGCATTCCATAAAAAACGGTGTGCATCATAGCTATACGCTTCAAAGCGGTTCAAATCCTCTTCCAACTTTCTTGTTTCTTTTATAATATCCCTTTCTTTCTGGAAAAGTTGGTCTTCTTTTTTTCTTAATTCTGACAGTTGTTGATCGTAATTCATTTTGCTGCTCTTTCAACCTATTGTATGCTCGCAGCAGTCGCTTCATCCACTACTGTAAATCCAGTTGAAACACTTTGCAGATTGGTTCCGATGGATTCAATCGCAGCTGCAATTTCACCTGCTTTAATGCTAGCTGTATCAATGGCTTGATGAGCAGCATCATTCCCAGATAGTTTGGTTTGTTCATCCTTCGTAGCTGGTGTAACACCAGTAAGGGCATCGCCACTACTTTTTAAGGAGGCAGCTAACTCTTGTGCTGTCTCAGCATTACTTTTAATTTCAATCATCCTAGTCCCTCCCATACTTAATCTATTCATCCATTCTACCAAAATAATGAAGTTCTGTAAAACCGCTTCCACTGCCCCTACATAGTGATAAACGCTTGCTCGATGGGCCTTTCTTATGTTAAAATTGACTAAGAAAACGAGGTATTGTATGAACGTAATGAATGACATTCTTGAAAAGATTCAAGCTTATGACACGATTATTATCCACCGTCACCAGAATCCGGATCCGGATGCGATTGGGAGCCAAGTGGGCTTGCGGGATCTCCTGCGTGCGCACTTCCCTCAAAAGCGGGTCTTGGCAACTGGCTATGATGAGCCGACCTTGACTTGGCTTGCTGAGATGGATGTCGTCAAGGATGAGGATTATCAGGGAGCTTTGGTGATCGTCTGTGACACGGCCAATACTCCCCGCATCGATGATAAGCGCTATACGAATGGTGATTTCCTAATCAAGATCGACCACCATCCAAATGACGATTCATATGGCGATCTGCTCTGGGTTGATACAGACTCAAGCTCTACTAGTGAACTGATTGCTCTTTTTGCTAAGGAATTGTGTCTTGAACTTCCAGTGAGTACTGCGCGTCTCCTCTATGCAGGGATTGTCGGCGATACAGGTCGTTTCCTCTATCCTGCTACTTCGACTCGGACTTTTGAGATCGCTGCCTTCCTTCGAAGCATTCCCTTTGATTTTACAGCACTTGCTCGTCAGATGGATACGATCAATCTCAAAACCGCTAAGCTACAAGGCTATGTCTATGATCATCTTGAGATCGATGAACATGGTGCTGCGCGTGTGACCTTGACACAAGAGCTCTTGAAGAAATTCGATCTACGTGATTCTGAGACTGCTGCGATTGTTGGCGCTCCTGGGCGTATCGATACCGTGTCTGTTTGGGCTATTTTTGTCGAGCAGACAGACGGTCACTTCCGTGTCCGGATGCGGAGCAAACGAAAAGTGATCAATGAGATTGCCAAACGTCATAACGGTGGTGGCCATCCATTAGCCAGTGGGGCTAACTCCTACTCTCTTGAAGAAAACGACCAAATCTACCAAGAACTACAAGAAGTGGCTCGCATAAACGAAGGCTGAGAACGGTTTCTCAGCCTTTTTATCTTGGTCATGGGGTTTTCATTTGATCTTTCTTATGGTAAAATAAAGCTAATAAATTTTAAGGAGACTTATTATGGAAAAAAATCGTTTGTTTATCATTATCTCTGCTGCGGTAGCGATTCTTAGCTCTTTCTTGCCATGGGCAAGCCTGAATGCTGGAAATTTTGGTTCATACAGCTGGAATGGCCTTCGAGGAGATGGATGGTTTGTTATTATCTTCGCAGTCGTTGCGATTGTCCTTGCTTGCTTGAACGATGTAAAATCTTCACTACCAAAAGGTTTTGCAATTGGTGTTATCGTAGCAGGAGCTCTCTCAACTATCGTAACATTGATCGATGTCTTCGGTGTGAACAAGTACGCTGTTGACTTCAATGGTTATGGCGTTTCAATTGGCTTTGGTTTGATCCTTGCTTTGATCGCATCTATCGCTATTGTTGTGACTGGTCTCTTGGCGATGTCAGGTGGTAAAATCACTAAAGGAACATTCGAAGAACTTGCTGAATCTGGAAAAGGATTTGCCCAATCTGTTGGACGCGTAACATCTTCTACTGTAAAAACTGCTGTAGATGAAATCAAAAAAGAAACTCACGAACATACTGAGGGACAAGCTGATCAACCGGTTGAAGCACCAAAAGATCCAAACCAATCTGAACAATAACCAAAAATTGATCGCTCCGGCCTAACAGAGTGATCTTTTTTATGAATAAATTTGATAAAATCAGGGAAAAGACTTGTCAAGATCCTTGAAATTTGGTACACTAGCTAAGTAACAATCTATGGCTCGGAAAGAGACCATGGCAGAAAGGAAATATTGCAAAATGAAAAAAGATATCCATCCAGAATATCGCCCTGTTGTCTTCATGGACACTACTACTGGTTACAAGTTCCTCAGTGGTTCAACTAAGTACTCTAGCGAGACTGTTGAATTCGAAGGTGAAACTTACCCATTGATCCGTGTTGAAATTTCATCAGACTCACACCCATTCTACACTGGACGTCAAAAGTTCACTCAAGCAGATGGACGTGTGGATCGTTTCAACAAAAAATACGGTCTCAAATAAGAAACCAACAAAAACCACTACCCTTTTGGGAGTGGTTTTTTTGATTTTAAACCGCTTATTTAGCTTATATGAGAAGTCGAATTCTGTTCCTATGATTTTCGTATAGCCACTAGCCAAGAGGCTAGAAGGATTTCAACAATGACCAGAAGGATAATCTGAGGAAGAAAACTCTGAACCAGCATAAGAACAGCTAGACTATCGATCAGCATGTGAGCGAGGATACAAGGAACAGCACCTTTCGAGTACTCCTTGAGAGCTCCAAATAGAAAGGTATTCCCTAAAATCATCAGGTAAAAGATGAGATAGTTGGACGAACCTGCTGTAATCCAAGGTAGTTGATAAATAGGGATATGCCAGAGGAACCAGACAATGGAAAGAACCATCATTTTAGTTATAAAATGCTTGCTAAAGGAAAGATGATCTTGTAAAAACCAACGCCAGCCGACTTCTTCCAGACCGCCATATAAAAAGGTCCAGGGGAAATAGAGGAAGAAGGCCAAGAGGGCGTTTCCAGTAAAGCGAACATTCATGAGCAGGATGGAAATCCCATAATAAATGATGGGGATGAAGAAAGCTAGCATCCAGGACAGGTTACTTTCTTTTTGAAGAAAGACCTTTTTGAAAAATTCTCCCAGGGATTTAGTTTCACCTAAGACGATGGAAAAGCAAAGAGCCGTTATCATGGGAATCAAGTTCATTAGGATAAACAGGAGTGAGGCCCCCATACTACCCCTATCTGGGAAAAACCAAAGGATAACTTGCCCTACTAGAAAAGTAGCAAGGAGGGCAGTCAGTGCATACCAGATAGCGACTGATTGTTTTGAAATAAATTTGCTCATTTTTCCTCCTTTAGAGTTACATACTTCTTTCTTGCAATCATGATTGCTAAACTAATAATAAGAATTTTACTGACTAGAGATAGCCATACCTCTTCATTCACTAGAATCTGAGACAAGGAATTAATACAGGCATGAGTCATGACACAGATCCATAAATTTTGCGTTTTATGATACAAGGCTGATAAGATAAAGCAGTTGATGAATAGCCCTACTAGAAACGGAAGTAACTGAATGACAGCTAAAGAACCATCAATGTAAAAGTAAAAAAGATGCCAGCTAGACCAGGCTAAAAAGGTGATCACAGTAGCTGAAAGATAAGGTATTCTTTCCTCCAAAGTTGGTTGAAAGAAATAACGCCATCCAATTTCTTCAATTCCACCAAAAAGAAGAGCCTTGAAAAAGAGCACCAATGGAAAGATCAACGATTGAGTGGTGATCTCACCACCAAAGCTAAAGGGGAAAAAGTCGAGCAGCAAGAAAACAAGCACCAAACAATAATTTGCTAAACTATCTTTGACTTGAAAAAAATCTTTTAGAAGTTGTTTAAAACTAGATTGATGGTAACTAATGCTTGCAAGACTGCCCCACAAAGCTGATGACAAACCACCTACAATAACAGCGATGATCCCCATTGGTGATGTAAAATCAACCTTGACTCCTCCTGCTCTTAAAAACCAAACCAGAAGGCTGACACCTAATACCTGACCAAAGGTCCCTAACAAATACATAGATAGGGCTTGCTTTCTACTCATTCGTGATTCCTTTTCTTTCAATTAATTTCCAGTGCTATGTACCTTAAACCCATACCTGCCTACATTTCGCTTGAGTTTATTCACTAGCTCTTCATTCCGCTTGCTTTTTCCAAAAAAGAAGGGAATGGTCTTTCCATTTCTGAGTTCAATATAGAAAGCATAGCGACTCCCACCACCAGCGCGACCACGAAAAATTGCGTACGTGATTTGCTTGATTTCTTTCAGTGGGATCCTGCGACGGCTGAAACACAGAGACACATGAATATAGAAGAAGCCATAGCTAATATGAAAGGGGGCAAAGAAGGGACCGCCACTAGATCTCACGATTGCGCTTCTTCTCAGGAAAAGGAGAAGACTGAAAAAGAGCAAGAAAACTAGCATATATAGAATAGGAGTACTCTCTATTATCTTTATAAATGCTATCACAATACCCTTCATTCTCTATTTCATCTCAACCCATTTTTCATTGTCCATGATAAAGGGCTTAGCTAGACCTTCGCCTGTGTAGTTTTGATACTTGGTCTCCAAGTATTTGTAGACATCTTTCTTGGTCGCAAACTTGATGGCTTGGTAGGGTTCTTCAAAGGTCAGCTTTTCAACAAAGAGATAGCCATCCTTGGCAGGAACCAAGACACCGACGTGTCCGGCAAAAAGGGTATTTCCGTCTAGGTTATCATGAACAATGACAGAAAGCATGCGGGCATTTTCATTGAACTTGAAGTGAGAAAAATACTCTTCCATCTTCTTGGCATGGACTTTGACATCCGTTGTCGCCTCTGTCGGAACCCGTGAATAGAGAATGTTAAAGGCTTCCTTGTCTGCTTCGTCGAAGACTTTGCCTTTGTCAATGGCATCATTGTCCACGAACAAGAGTTCACTATCCGCTTTCATCTTAGGAATCTCGATGCGATTCTTCAGCAAGGTATAACTATTGATCCGGCAGTTGGTACCGACGAAATCGCCCTTCTGCTTGGTCCACAAGTCACTGATCTTCTCGACATTGTAGTCTGTTTTCTTGAACTTGCTGAAGTCACCCGTCAAGCCAACAGATCCAACGATATTATCATAGTCCGTTACTAACCCCAGAAACTTGTCGACACTTTCCTGATCCAAATAAGCAGACAAGAGAGTTCGCACTTCTTCGACGCTAGCCTTGCTATTGAGGTTACTGTAACTTCCCTTGTAGTGCTCCTTGTCTGATCTGGACTGCTGAACAGTAGAGCTCTCCTGCTTTTCCTTGGATTGCTTTTGGTTGGTCCCACAAGCCGCTAAAGCAAAAATCCCCAAGGCACAGCTAGTAAGGAGCATTATTTTTTTAGATGGTTTCATAGATTGGTTCCTTTTCTCTATACTAAGATGTTTTATAACATGATACATTTCTTTTTCCTATCGAATCTCCTTATCCTATATTATAGTTTAAAACTGACTTAGCTCCAACTATTTTTCACGAATTGAGGAAACTTTATAAGTAACAAAAAAGAGCTGGCAGACAATCCAGCTCTTCAATATGTTACATTGGACTTATTTTATAGTCATCACTGTTCAACTAGCGATTAAAGATAGAAAATGTATTTGATAAACACTATGCCTCTTTTCATCATTTTCTATCATAGCTTTTGTTGGGTTCAGTAGCCTCTTTTAAGGTCTTCAGAACCACACTAGAACGATTGTTTAATCCGACCAATCTATTTTGGCATGTTCTATTGCGTACTCCGCTTCCTCTTGAGTAAATTTTCTATATTCAACAAGTTTTTCTAATAACCTTTCTTTCGTAATCTTGCCACCGTTTGCATAAGATTCCGCTTCTTTCACAGCGTCCTCCTTCCAATCGAAATTAACATGTTCTACAGCATAATCAGCCTCTTCTTGAGTAAATTTGTCAATATTTATAAGTTGCTCAACCAATTTATTTTTCGAATAATGAAACTCTTGATATGATTTTGCTCTTAAAAGTGCTTGCTCTTTCCAGTCTATATTAAGCTTATTGATAGCATACTGGGTAGCATCCTCTGAATACCTGTCATACTTAGTAAGATAAATTTTAATTTGCTGCTGCGATAAATGCTTTTTTGACCAAGATTTAGCTTTTTCATATGCATATGTATAATCTGGATCTAGTAAAGTTGGAGGAAATAGTCTTTTCATAAACATATTCATTAATGATTCTAAATCATCCTTATTTTTCTTATCACTTGAAGTAGGGTAGTTTTGTTTTGATAATTCGAAATCATCCTTATTTCCATCACTTGAAGTAGAGTATTTTTGTACAGGTTTAGTCACCTGTGATCCTGAACGTGAATTTTTCCATTCATTATAACTTCTTTCATAACTATATACCATAAAAGCTACAAATACTACTATCATTCCAACCATCGTAAAAATAAATGTCAAAAATTTTCTCATAATGAACACCTTTATTTGTTTTTCTCCAATGGAATCCTTCATTCCTCTTGAACTACTATCATTAGTATTATATCATGAAATATTCTTCATTTTTATTTACTAATGTAAAAGTCATTATACAATGTATAAAAAAGCGACTGCAATAGTTCAACTGCAATCACTCGTTCAATGTGAGATAAAAAATCATAAAGGATTATTTAATCTTGTGTTTGTTCATCTTTTCTTCAAAGATGGCTGTCATAATCTTGCGGAGCTCTTCTCCTTCTTTTTCAGGAAGTTCTCCCTGACGTTTTGCCACAGCATAGAGTTCAGGGTATTGCTTGGCTACACGCTCGATCGTCTTTGTTGTAGCATGCCCTCTGACAAAGAATGGAATACGTTTAATCCATTCTTGCGGGACTAAAGCGAGCAACTTCTTCGCTGCTTCTTTATCAGAAATCTCAGCTGTACTCAATCCTTGCTTGATTTGTTCTTGTTCTTTTTCTGTAAAATCTTTTAATTCCATAGTAAATTCCTCATTTGTTTATCTAAGTACACATTATACACCTATGTAGGGGAAAGTACAATTAAAGGATTTCGGAAAATAGCACACAAATGCGTCCATTAGACATTGATTTATCCATTCATCTCTTCCTTATATATAACAAATCCATTTGGTTGAATGATCAAGCGATCATCAGAAATGCTCCCAAGACTCATCAGATCTGCCTGTCCTTTTTCTAAGACAACGTCTTTCTTCGACTGGTTAAAGTAGGCTTTGAGCATGTTACCTTCATGCTGCCATTCTACTGCTACTACATCTGGCTCTACTTCTTCTAGACTCACTTTACCATACTGAATCATGCCCGCTACTTCTTTTCGGAGCTGGATCAAGTCCTTCATAAAGTTCAGCATGTCATTATCAGCTGCCACGCGCTCCCATGGCATGACACGGCGGCAATCAGGGTCTGGCCCGCCAATAAGGGCTAGCTCCGTTCCATAGTAGATACAAGGCGTACCTCGTTGCAGATAAAGGAAGACGAGAGCAGACTTAACGGACTGAAGATTGCCTTTGGCCGTCGTCAAAATGCGCTCTGTATCATGGGAGTCCAAGAGGTTGAACATCACCTCAGAGATCTGTTGCCTGTAGTACATAGACTGGCTATTGATCTCCCAAATGAAGCGTTGCGTCTCCTTATGCCCCCGCAGGAAATAATCCTTGATACTTTCAGAAAGGGGATAGTTCATCACGGCATGGAACTCATCGCCCTTGAGCCAAGGTTGGGACGAATGCCAGATTTCTCCAAGGATATAGAGGTCTGGTTTCTTGGCTAAGACCGCCTTACGGAAATCTCGCCAGAATTGATGGTCGATCTCATTGGCCACATCCAGTCGCCAAGCATCAATATCAAACTCTTCAATCCAGTAAGTCGCCACCTGCAAGAGATAAGCCTTCACCTCAGGATTAGACGTATTGAGCTTAGGCATATAGCCTGCAAAGGCAAAAGTATGGTAAGACAAGTCGCGACTATTCCACAGATTTTCTGAGGAGACAGGGAACTCTTTGATATGGAACCAGTCCTTGTAAATCGAATCCTCCCCGTATTTGACCACATCCTGCCATTGGGGTGAATCATAACCAATATGGTTAAAGACGGCATCCAGCATAATCTTCATCCCACGCGCATGGGCCTCTTTCACTAGCTGGCGGAAGGTGTCCTTATCACCAAAATGTCGATCAATTTCAAAATAGTCAACGGTATCGTATTTGTGGTTGCTCGGCGATTCAAAAATCGGGCAAAGATAGAGCCCTGTAATTCCTAACTCCTGCAAGTAGTCCAGATGATCGATGATCCCTTGCAAATCACCACCAAAGAAATCCAATACTTGAGGAGCAATAGAGGCATCCCAAGGACGAACACCTTCTGGTGAAATGGCTGGATTCCCATTGGCAAATCGCTCAGGAAAGATCTGGTACCAAACCGTCTGCGCCACCCAGTCCGGTACAGCACACCCATCAATCTCATGGATAAAAGGAAGCTTAAAACCGTTCATGACAAAGTCCAGGTTCTCCTTGTTGTAGGCTGCTACACCTCGGTCTCCATACAAAATCTTCTCTCCCGCTGTGTCCTCTAATTCAAAGAGGTACTGGATCCGGGCATGGCGGACAGATACCGGCACTTGCCAATAATCAAAGAGGTCGTCTGTCGTCACCTTGTCCATTTCCTTAGTTGCCTCATAAAGATCCTCTATAAAAATAAAGGGATCCCCATAGTGCAAGACAATCCGTTTGATATCCTCTTTCTTGGTCCGGATGCGAATGTGAAGCTGGCCGTCCTTATAAAGATAGGCGTACTCCGATTCAGGCCGGTGATAAATCGCTGTTAATTCCATCTGTCTCTTCTCCTACGATACTCTCTTTTCATCATTTACCAATTTATGCAAACGATTCCATAAACTATTTCTAGTATACAACTTTATGAAAAGGTTTGCAAGATGCTGAGAGATCATTTTAGATTACTAGCTTTTTAAGATTGTAATGCACACAAAAAGCCCAACAATTGGGCTTAAAGATTTTTGTTGAAGCAATGACTTTACCTTATAAGCATCACTTTATACTGTTTCCTACTAAAATATACTACAGATCTATATTTCTGTTAATAGTTTATTGAACAGTTGTTCGAGCTTACTAGTATCTCCATAAACTGTCCCATCCATATATAAGTGATAGATATCATCATCTAAACCAATTGAAATTTCACATTCATAGCCTTTCATCAAAGCTAAAGAACGGATAACTTCTCGTTGAGTACGACCATTTCCTTCTCGAAATGGGTGAAAATAATTTAGATTATCTAATATCTCAGCTAAACTTTTACAAATCTCAATTTTATTATTTGCGTTAAGTAAATAGTTTGAAAGCAAAGTATTTAAAAATTTTTCTGCCATATCAAAAGACTGAACTGGCATAAAAGCATTTCCACTTTTAGAGATATTTACTTGACGGTATTGACCTGCCCAAGTATACATTCCTTCAAAAAGAAACTTATGAATCTTTAAAATATCTGAAACAGTATTTACTTCAATTGGATTAATAAACAGTTTTAAACTTTGGCTTGCTACTAAACGATATTCTAATTCTCGTGCTTTATTATCATTTTTCTCATTAAATTTATTTATGAGAACAGATGAATGGGGATAGGTGTATAAATTATCAGGGTCTATATAATCATACCCATCATATATTTTTCTGACCATTATCCAACTCCTAATGTAACTGCCTCTTCTCTCAGTCGCTCCACATCTTCTACCGTGGGATGCCATCCTTCAATCATATTGGTGCTCAGAGCAAACCAGACGCTCTTAAAAACCTTTTTGTTGTCAAAAATCACACCCATAATCATCATTTTTTCTTTATCTACATCTAAGGTCATATTCTACCTCCGTCTTATTATTATAGCATATTTTCAATCATTTTAGTTCTCCATTTTAGAACTTACCCTACACAAAAAGCCCAGCAATTGGGCTTTTCGCGCTTTTCTATTACCTATGATTTTCCAAGATTATTCCTTACTCGTATGTCTCTTTCCAAGATATAGCACTTGCTCTTCTAACATTTGAACAACCTTAGAAAAATTAGCTTGAAAATAATTTTATCCTATCTCTGAAGGCTTTATTCATATTTAGACGCTTCTTCCGACACTTCAATATTCCCAATCAACCAATTGGACATCTTTTTGCCCTTGTCTTTATAAGGGTTGGGAGGAAACAAGGTAAACGGGGGAATACTGGCATTGGGGAAGAATAGTTCTACGCTTATCGTTCGCTCGCGGTTATTGTTGACGTAGGCTGTAAAATAGATATGGTAATTTCCGCTCACATCACCACCATTATCATACTCTCCTCTAGCAGTATTTGGCAATAAGGTAACAGATTCTATGTCTTGCTTTTCCTGAGCTAAGTGTGCGATGATCTCACTCTTAATAGCAGCTTCATGATTTCTAATGAAATTACTATCATCACTATATCCAGGATGCCCATTGAGCGAATAGAAAACAATAACCATCAGAAAAGGTAGGGAAATTAAAAAAATGATCAGCTTATTTGATTTTAACACAGGGGTACCTTCCTAGTTTTTACTCTCTTCTCAGAATTCATTCCCATTGTAATACAATAAAAAGTTCCATAGATTATGAAGTTCCATTATCCTATTAAAACCTCAGTTTCCCAGCGTCTGAGAACGTTTTTTAATGGCTCATCAAGATAGGTATAGGTCTTATCCTTAATCCAATCAGGAATTCCATAAGCTGCCTCTGCTATACTCCCAGTGATGGCAGCAAGAGTATCACTATCCCCACCGAGGGAAATGGCATTTCTAATCGCATCTTCAAAATCTGTACTTTCTAGAAAGGCAATGATAGCCTGAGGCACCGTATCCTGACAAGTTTCATTGAAACGATACGTAGGACGTATGTCATCTAGAGATTGAGAAAGATTGTATCCATACTCCTGCTCTATGTGCTCTTTTATGAGTCTCTTACACTCTATAGGGTTATCGTTGATTGGTTGCTCAAAGTCGCCACTATAGCCACCAAAGTAATACCGACACATAAAGATGGCATCGGACGTTGCCATAGCTCCTTTAACACCCTCTGGGTGGTTATGAGTGACCTCTGCAGAAAGTCGTGCAAGAGCTCTTCTAGACGGCCAGGCTCCCGTTCGTGCACAGAAACTACAATCCATGATCCAGGCACAGGGAGAAACACGCATGGCAGAGCCATTTCCAAAGCTATTATAAGGGGCGCGGTCATTGCTATGAATCCATGCATTAAACCGATCACCATAACCAGCATCAGGATACATCCTACCATACTTCTTCATGGCATCAATAAAGTCATCCTTCTGACCACCATTCATAATGGCTTCAGCAACAGCGCAGGTCATAACCGTATCATCTGTGAAAAAGCAATCCTCACGAAATAATGGAAAGTCTTTCGTTTTAATGTTGTTCCATTCATAAACAGAACCTACAATATCTCCAACTATTGCTCCTAGCATGCTATTCCTCCATACAAACTTTTGGTTGAGACTGACATTTCTACTTGCCATACTCTTTTATTTTACCAACATATTCGGTCAAAAGATTCTTTGAATAAATTTTTTCATTACTTGAATTTCTAACTTCTTTCCAAAGAATAGAAGCTACTTTTAGTTTATTAGAGTAGTTGCCACTATTTTCGTCTGCACAGAAGTCCTTTAAAAATTGGTTCCATTGACAAACCGAATGATCATACTTGGCATAATCTGAATTTCCATAATAAACTTTTAGCATATCTTGGATTGTGAAACTCAAATCATTGTCGCTTTTTACTTTTCTCCAAGCAGTAGCCATATCGGCAGTAAACTTAAAGGGCGAAACATCTGTTAAAGTTGAGAAATATTCTCTAAAGTGTGCATTAAAGGAGAATCCACATTCAAGTAAGGGCGTATTTAAGGTAACGACTTCTACTTGTTTCTTTTTCCTTTTTATTGATGACTTTTTAATCAAATTACCCTTAAAGTACTGCTCAATAATATGATTAAGTTCCTGTTTGGTCCCTCTATATTCAAGCCCTAATGACTTGCATATCTGTGAAAGTTCATCCCGATACCAATAGTATTTATTAAACTCATCAAAGGATGTGATTTTTTCAAACTCAGGTCTGCTTTCTATCAATATAACACCTCCTTAAAAACAGTTTAGGTTTTCATTTCTAAATAATGGAGTTTTAGATTCTTTATTCTGAGGATTAGTTACGTTTCGCTAACAAGCTTACACATTCAGCGGTTCGGACTTACCGTATCGTCCGTGAAAAAGCAATCCTCACGAAATAATGGAAAGTCTTTCGTTTTAATGTTGTTCCATTCATAAACAGAACCTACAATGTCTCCAACTATTGCTCCTAGCATCAGATTCCTCCTTATTACATATCAGATTCAATACACATTTCCAATGAATCGCTCTTTAAAAATGGCTCCACCAAATCAATCCACTCTTGAGGCAGATAAGCTGACAAATAGCCATGATTATAGCCCTTTGCTTCATACAAGATCGTGTTTGGATGCAGTTGTTGAAATAATTTAGCTGATGCTTTCACACAGTTCAATTCTTTTTCACCGTAGATATATAGAACCTGAGCCTTGCTAGCAGAAACCGTCTTCTTCAGCTTGTAACGCCCCATATAGGTTTTGTAAATGGTCACTAATGTTTTGATAGGCGTCCTTGGCAGATCCTCCAAATAATAAGCTTTTATTTCCTCTGGATAAGCGAGTTTAGGATAGAGTTTGTTCATCATGCTTAATTGAAGTTTGCAAGAGAATTTACTGAACATCAGTTTGCCAAATAGAGATACTAGAAAAATGCTAATTTTAGCCAACCTTTGTTGAGGAATACAGAGGCTTCCGTCTATGATGGCTTTCTCAGCTATCTCGCTGTCTAAGGACAAAAGCTCCATAGCAATTTGACCACCAAGTGAAACACCACCTATTGCAAACAATTTCCCACCACAATTCTCTTTGATATAGTCCAAGATTTCCAAAGCAGAATCTTCCGTAGAAACATAATCGAGTTGATATTCTTCGCCGTGACCATTCAAGGTGGGTAGAATGACACGATACTCCTCCGACAAGATCCGTGCTTGACGAAGATAATTCCACCAAGAACTACCACCGCCATGTATCAGCAAGATAGAAGGCAAATTCTTATCACCAAATTCATGGAATTTCATATTTAAACTCCTTACTAAAGGACTTTCAATAGATAAATACTTGTTCAATCAGTTTGAACAAGCAGTGATGCCTCATCAAATAGAAAAGTCTCTTACATTGATTATCTAGAATGACCACACGTTACTTTCAATAATTGATATACTAATCTAAAGTTAAAATTACTTATCCGTACTAATTCTATTACTCGCCAATATCGTATAAATCAAATAACCAATAAAAATGATAATAAAAATAAGATTAATTTTTAACACAAAATAGAGATTTAACAAATTTGCGAACGCGTGAAATAATATACAGTACCCCACAGATTTCGTTTGTCGATAAAGAAGCCCTAAAACAAAACTTAAAAATAATGTATATATAAAAAATAAAATAAAAGGAAATCCTTGATGACTTTCTCCAACTATAAACCATAAAGGCAGATGCCAAATCCCCCAAATTGATCCTATAATCAAATTAGATTGCCAATATGTATATTTTTTATCAAGTAACGGCTGTAATATTCCTCTCCATCCCAATTCTTCGTGACCACCACCAAAAAAAATTAGTTGTATAAAGAATAGTGGCATCAGATAAATGGATACTCCGTTTAATTCTAAGGAAGATACAGAAAATAGGATCAAAATTGCTAACAAATGAATAATGAAATAAATTCTACAATTTTCTTTCTTACTAAATAAAAAATGTTTAAATTTTATATTATTCCTTTTCAAATAAAAGCCACTTGCAATAGCTGGTCCAAGTGCACCTACTATATGTAATGTTCTTCCTATAATTGTTTCTAATCCAAAAATATGAGATTGCGTAAAGACGGCAAGAATCCCCCAAGCTATATAAGTAATTCCAAATGTACAATAAAGATAATTTTTAAAATTCCTTTTATCAATTTCTGTCATTTTATCTTCCTAATTCTGATTATTCTATGTATAATAATTTTTTACTGCTTCTTAGTTGCTCTCGATTATAACTACCTATATTCTATCACAAAAATGCAAAAAAGCCTTACAATCAAGGCTTTTCATTATTGATTCATACCAATCTTTCTATGCTTTTACCAACAAGCTCACACACTCGACGTGTGGTGCTAGTAAACTTCTATATTATAGAACGAAAGGGATAGAGTTAATGTTTAAACTTAAACTTTAGAATGAAAATATTTTTTCTTTTCTTACCCTACAGTATCCGTACAAATTTTATAGGCTTCATCTCATAAAAACTTGTACCTTGCTAAATTCAACAAACTGAAGCTTGTTTGTCTCATTTAGCTTTCTTGGGTTTCTTTTCTGGCAGTTCCGCATACATACCTTTCAGTAGCTCAGTAATCAAATCCATATCCTCAAATCTATCGAATGCATACATCAATGTCTTTGAACCCTCATACGGATAACGCAATTCTGAGTCTGCAAGAAGTTTGTCCGATGTCGGCGTTCTCTTTAAAAATAGTTCATTATCGCAAATGTCACCTATCAGCTTACCGTTAAAATATATAAGGTAGCCGCCCATCATCGATCTTATGACAATATCACCTGCTGCAGAAAAAATCTCACGAACAAATTCATTAAATTCATTCACTATGATTACCTCCTTCAAAATCAAATATTCCTTACTTTAATGTAATTCCTGAAAATCCATTCCCTTTTGGTGGATTATTTTCATCAATATCTTTTGCTAATTGTTCCAAAGGAAATAGTTCAAACTTTGTTCCCGGAGTATCAAAAAAGCATACTGACGGATTATTTTCTCTGCAATCAGTCTTATATCCTAAACCATCTCTATAAAACTTTATTGACCTTTCCATATCTTTCACACCTAAACAAAACAAATAAAAGATTAGTTACTCAACTTGCCATTAATTGTTTGATATTAAGTATTGATAAAGAAAAATTTCATAATTGCACATTTCTTATTGCAGAAATTACAAAACTATTAGATAACGAATTAAATTACTATGAACAAACTGTTTTCCTTTATGCTAAGGGCTACTTTGAATTTAAAAAGAATTTAGATACTGGTATTGAAAAAATGAAACAGGCTATCCAAGTCTTTGATATTTTAGAAGAGCAAAATATGAAATCTCAGTATATAGATCATTTCTCTCAAAATGTGGAAATAAGATAGAATACTAACTTTAAAGACTTAGTGAAAAGCAAAAACTAGTAATGATACTAGTTTTTGCTTTTCTCCATAATAATTAATTTCCCCCTTTTTCCTTCTAAATCTTTTTTCACAACAAAAAAACCTGAATTTCTATATGCTTTTTGAGCCAATATATTTTTTTCATTTACAGCCAATATAATATGGTTAATTTCTAATTTTAAAGTTGAATCTATGAATTCAAATATTCCATTCAGAGCATTAGAACCATATCCTTGATTTCTGAAATTATCATCAATAGAAAATCCTCTAATAAGCGCATAATCATTTTGATAATAGCCGTACTCTTTAGGACCAGTGTTTAGGTGTAGGCAAAAAAAACCAATTACTTTATGGTCTTTATTAAGTATTACTATGGGGTATCTATTCTTATCTTTTTTAGACTTTTCAATAATATTTTTTGGGGTATCAGTATGTGTAATATCATTTAAAGAATAAGAACTTAAAGAATGGTAATGTTCAACTTCACTATACAAAGATAATTTCATGATAATTAATTCCTTTCTCTTTATGTAAGATACATAACTAAATCAGTTGATGATTTAATAATCATATCAATTGTTTTCATACTTTCTACTTTCCTATTCAACTTTCAAATATATAGCGTTTTCATTATTTTCTTATCCTATTATATCAAAATTCAAAATAAAAAACTGCAACTTACTAGTTGCAGTTAAACACAGATTTACTTCTGTTCCTTTAGAGACTTATATTTTCATTTTCAGGCATATTAAAAACATCGTTTTTTTCAAAATAAGGTTTTACCATTTCTTTCCATCTAGCTTTATGAAAATTGATCGAATTTAAAGGAGTTAGGCCATAATTTCCCAATGCATAACCATCATTTACTTCAACAACAAGTGTCCTGCCATCACTAGTAACACCGATATCTAGTCCATAAGCTATTGGCGCATCTTTCCAACATGATATGGCTTCATCAATTACACTAGGATCAAATTGTGCATGATAGTCACCTGTATAGGGTCGAACATCTAATACGCGACCATCTAACACAAAACAACGCCATTCTGCTATGAATTCTACAACCTCACTAATCCATATAGGATAGTCAAAAGGTAAACCAATACCTATCAAATCACGGGTTCCGTTAACAACTCTTCCAGTAAAGACTTTTGAACCAGCTTTAGGCTTAATAAATTTTCCCCAATTATCAGGTATATTTACAATCTCTCCCAAAACGCCTTCATAAATCTTTCGACCATAAAACTCTTTGAGCTCAATAGGATAGTCATAAACCGGAACGTTTAACCCCATCATTTTTAGTAATGCTCTAGTCTCCATTATATAATCTACAACTATATCTTCACTTGTTAACTGTTCTATTTCAGAAAAAGATTGATATAAAATAACTTCTTCTCCTTGTAAGTATGCACCTACTTGAGCATTGTACTTATTAATTGAAACTTCACTTGGTAGTTTGCTTTGTCTAATATAAACAACCATTTTATCACTCCTATATCACTAGTGTTGCACCTGTTTGTAAAAAATAATAGCATTTTTGCTGTTATTTTTTTGAGTAAATAGCTCCCATAATATCATCGAAATAATCAACAGTATTTAGGAGCAATTCTATAACTTGGGACTTTGTTAGTCGCATTCCTCTTCTATCTCTAGCATCTTCTACTAAATTTTCAAGTTTCTCTAGATTTTTATCATCCAAGCTAATCATTATTCTATTTTTATCAGTTGCCATTTTCTTCACCTCAAGTCAATTCTATCACAGGTGTTACACTTGTGCCAATTGTTTTTTTAAAAATATAAATTTTTAAAAGAGGGTACCTTTATACCTTTTTAACATTTTGTATTTAGTAAGAAAGACTTCACTATAAAAAACCTTGATATCAAGGATTTTCGTTATTACTACGCTACAAGTTTTTTACTCTTTCACTAGCAAACCTACACACTCAGCGGTTCGCTGTTACCGTATCGTTTCGTCGTAAACTCCTCACTCTACGACAGCAATCGCATGGGCGGAACATCTGCTTCTACTTCACTGATGAATCAGCTCGTACAAGTAGTGATACCGCCTCAACATGATGCGTTTGTGGGACTCAAAAGGTTCGGGGAACCTTTTGAGGATTAGCTACGTTTAACCAACAAACTTACACATTCAACATGGTGCGTCTGCGGAAACAAATCAACCGGCTGGACTTTCTTCAATTCATATCCCAGTTCTTGATAGAGTTTGATATCACGCGCCATGGTGGCTACATTACAGGAGATATAGGCAATGCGGTCAGCTCCTGTTTGGGCGCTTGCTTTGATAAAGCTTTCGGTCAAGCCCTTGCGTGGTGGGTCGACCAGGATGGCAGTTGGTTGGATGCCTTCCTTGAGCCAATTCTTCATGGCATTTTCAGCTGTGTCACAGACATAGTGGGCATTGGTGATACCGTTCAATTCTGCATTCTTCTGGCTATTCTCTACTGCTTCTAGGATAACTTCGACACCATAAACTTCCTTGACATGCTTAGCGACAGATAAACCAATAGTTCCAATTCCGGAGTAGGCATCGATCACCACATCGTCTTCTCTTAAGTCCGTAAAGTCAATGGCTGTCTGGTAGAGCTTCTCTGCCATTTCGGTATTGACCTGATAAAAGGCTGGTCCAGAGATTTGGAAGCTATTCCCCAACATTTGGTCGGTAATATAATCTTGACCATAGAGAACCCGCCATTCTTTCCCAAAAATGGCATTGGTATTTTGGTCATTGATATTTTGCATAACTGATACGATTTCTGGGAACTGCTTGATGAGTTGTTCAATCAACTGTTCAACTCGGAAAATTTTAGGACGAGTGGTCACTAATATAACCATGATTTGACCTGAATGATGGCCACGACGAACAACAAGGTTACGAATCAGACCAGACTGTTCCTTCTCATCATAAGGCTTGAGGTCAAAACGACGAATCAAATCCCGAAGCGCCAAGACCACTTGGTCAATGAATGGATCTTGGATGTAGAAATCTTCGATCGGCATCAAATCATGAGAGTTCTTGCGAAAGAAGCCTGTCTCGACCTGACCATTGACCCGACGAACAGGAACTTGGGCCTTGTTGCGGTAGTGGACAGGATGGTCCATCCCCAAGGTCAAGGGCACTTCGATATCAGTGATCCCTGCCATCTTGTAAAGACTATCCTTGACCTGTTTGGCCTTGAATTTCAGTTGCTCCGGATAAGCTAGGTGACCTAAGTCGGCGATTCCGCTTCGTAAATAAGCAAGATCCAGCTCTTCATTACGATGAGGAGATTTTTCTAAGTACTCCTCTACTTTTCCGTAGCCGATCTTTTTGTTGACTTTAAGCACGCGCATGCGGATGACTTCTCCAGGCAGGGCATTCTCTACGAAAAAGACCAGGCCATCGACCTTAGCCACTCCTGCTCCTTCATGGGTCAAATCAACAATCTCAACGGTTACAATTTCATTTTTCTTTAACATGGTGTTCTATCTTTCTACAAATTAAAAGGGATGGAGTCCAAAACTCCTATCCCCTTATTATATCATCTCAGTCCCATTTGGTACAATTTCTTTTTATAAGCATCGAAATCGACGAGCAAGCCTTGGCCCCCATACATATCGTAGGCATCGACCCAATCCCCATTTTCTGGGATGGTCACGCGTTCCATTCCTTTGCCAGCACTACCGACCAGTCCAATCCCATTTGTCAATAGGAAAGAGAAAGGAACATTGGTAGACGTCATGGCAAAGACTTTCCCAAGAGCTTCTGATCCTGTAAAGAGTTTGGTCGGATCCTTGATCTGATGCATAATGGCAGACATAACCTCTTGTTGGCGACGAGTTCGACCAAAGTCTCCTTCATCGTCCTTACGGAAACGCGAGTAATTGAGAAGGGTCCGGCCATCCATCCGTTGTTTGCCAACCTTGATGGTTTGCTGCGGAACGACACCGTCTTTCATGTTCAAATCATCTGGTACTTCTACTTCACTGACCTTTTCGCCATCAACCGTTGAAAACTGCGCATTCATCTCAACCCCATTTGGAAAGAGAGTATCAATGGCTGTCGCAAAGGTTTTGAAATCGACCATGGCGTAATATTGGATGTCAATGTCAAAGTTGTCCTTGAGCATCTGACGGACCAATTCAGCGCCTTGGTTATTGTTTTGCTCTCCAATAGTAAAAGCAGTGTTCAGTTTTTGATCATAGTAGCCGTCATACTCTGGAATATTTTGCTGGCTGACCCCATCGATATGGACCAGTGTATCCCGCATGAAGCTGACCATCTTGATCTTGCCTTCTTTATTATTGACATTGACCACCATAATGGAGTCTGTCCGAGTCTCATCTGATTTCTCACCGATCCGACCATCTGTCCCCAAGATCAGGATATTGACCCCATCTCGCGACTTCTTGCCGTTAAATTTCTCGACGACAGCAGGCTTGGCATCTGGACCTGTTGGCTTACTGTTCAGGCCTTTCACAAACATAAAGACCATACCACCGATAATGAGCAAGAAAAAGAGAGCAATCCACTTGAGGATCCGCTTGACACGAACCTTTTTCCGAGGTCTTTTTGGCTGATTTTGAGGAGGGACGGCCGCCTTTTTCTTTGACTTTTGTGAGCGCGATTGGTAGACAGGAAGGTCTTCGACCACTTCTTCCAGCTCATCTGGAACTTCCTCTTCCTCAAAGGTACGTGGTGTATCGGTCTCCTCTACGAAAGCACCTTGGCTTTTTTTGAGAAGGTAATTGTATTCTAGTTGTTCACGTTCATTTAGATAATGATAATTGGAGTGTAAATAGTCTAATCGTCGTTTTTCATGATAGGTTAAATATTCCAAATCTCTACTCATTACTGTTCTATTTCCTTCTCATTTACTGTATATACTGGATACTGGCCAAACACTTTGACCGCAATCTCCATAGCCGAAAGTTCCTCAAAGGCAAAATGAATCCATTCTTCTTTTTCCATGAGGAGATCAATAATAAAAAAATACTCCCCAAGCGCTGTTTTTAGAGGTCGACTCTCAATTTTTGTCATATTGATATTCCGCCAGGAGAAAGTGGATAAGGCCTTATAGAGGGCTCCTGGTTGATTGCTCGGTAGGGTCAAGGCCAGACTGACCTTGTCCTCTGTATGATGCAAGCTTGTAGGCATTTCTACAGCATTTTTCCCTAAGATCCAAAACCGAGTGTAATTCGCTGCCATTTCTTGGATGTCCTTGTGCTGCACATGTAGTTGGTACTCGTGGGCTGCACTAAGGGGCGCTATGGCTGCGATGTTTTTCTCCGGATGCAAGGAAACATAGCGGGCTGCATAAGCCGTCGAGGCCGTCATTTCAAGCTTGACCTTTGGATAATATCGGTCAATAAAAGCCTTACCTTGTGCCAATGCCTGGGGATGGGAATAAATCTCGTGAATGGGACTGTCTTTTTTAGCCACGAGTAGCTGTTGTTGGACGGGATAGACGATCTCAGCAACAGTCTGAATGTCCCCGTGGTGGAAGAGATAATCGATGGTTTCGTGTACACTGCCCTCGATGGAATTCTCCACTGGGACAACCGCAGCATTCACTGCTTCTTGCTCAAAGGCTTTTAAGAGCTCGGTCAAGCTTTCATAGGGGATCAATTCATCATTTAGAAAGGCATGACTGGCTACGCCATGGGTAAAAGAACCTTTAGGTCCTAAGTATCCTACAAGCATCGAA
The DNA here is from genome assembly GCF_014435245.1 of Streptococcus sp. IMAU 99161. NCBI lineage: Bacteria > Bacillati > Bacillota > Bacilli > Lactobacillales > Streptococcaceae > Streptococcus > Streptococcus sp. IMAU 99161. The sequence goes on from NZ_JAAPAW010000006.1 coordinate 97,381, forward strand.
TCTTCTCCGCAATTTCTTCTGGTGTCAGATCACCCGTCTCGATCGTATGGGTCGCACAAGACTCATACAAGGGAAGACGGTAATCATATAATGCTTTTAATTCATTTTTAGATTGGTTCAAAAATAAGGGCCTCTGATGGGTCTTATCTGCCTGCAAGCGCTGATACAAGGCCTCGAAATCAAGTTTTAAAAAAATATTGTATGGGTTGGTTTTTAAAAGTTCCAGATTTTCCTGACGCATGACCAAGCCACCACCCGTTGAAATAACTCCACCTTCTTCGTGCAGTAGGCGCTTTAAGAGAGCCGTTTCTTGAGAACGAAAGCTCTCCTCACCATAAGTAGCAAAATACTGACTTACGGGCATGCCTAGCTCAAGCACCAATTCAGCGTCCATATCATGAAAATTTGGATCCAGTAAGCGGCCGATCGTTGTCTTACCAGCCCCCATAAATCCTAATAAAATTTTAGGCATCTTGTAAGGCCTCCAAATCATTGAAGAAACTTGGGTAACTGGTATTGATGGCTTCCGCACGGTCTAAATATACATCGCCATCTTGCACAAGAAGCGCTGCAATAGCAGCCATCATCCCAATCCGGTGATCGCCATAAGTTGCTAACTGGGCACAGTGTAAGGGAGTTGGCCCTGTGATCACCATCCCATCTGGGGTCGGTTGAACAGTCGCCCCCATCGCGTTTAAGCTATCCGCAACGACTTGAATACGGTCTGTCTCTTTCACTCGAAGTTCTTCAGCATTGGCAATGATGGTCTGGCCATTGGCCTGTGTCGCTAGTAGGGCAATAATCGGCAATTCATCAATCAAACGTGGAATCAGCTCACCTTTGATCACCGTAGCGGTCAAACTGGAAGTTTCGACCACCAGGGTCGCAGATTTAGCGAGATCATCCTGGTTTTCGATCGTCACCAGTCCACCCATCTGCGCGATCACATCTAAAATCCCTGTACGGGTCTGATTCATCCCAACATTTTCTAGAACAATTCGACTATTGGGAACGATCAAACCTGCCACCAGCCAAAAGGCTGCACTTGAAATATCACCTGGAACGACAACTGTCTGAGCTGTAAACTCTTGACCACCTTGAATCGTGATGGTTTTCCCATCTACATCAATCTGTCCGCCAAACTGACGAATCATATCTTCAGTATGGTCACGCGTTTTTTCCTTTTCGATAATTGTCGATTGGCCATCTGCCTGTAGGGCTGCAAAAATCAAAGCAGACTTGACTTGAGCAGAAGCCACAGGTAAGCGATAAGAAATAGGCTGTAGCTGCGGATTTCCCTGAATGGTTAGAGGCGGGAGATCTCGCTTACCTTGCCCAGCTAGAACAACCCCCATTTGACGCAAAGGCTGGGCAATCCGATCCATGGGACGCTTGGACAAGCTGTCGTCTCCAATCATGGTAGCTGCGAAATCCTGTCCAGCTAGCACTCCAGAAATCAAACGCATGGAAGTGCCAGAATTCCCCATATCTAGGGGATTTTCTGGAGCAGACAGCCCATGAAAGCCACGGCCTTGAATCCTGATCACTTCTCCATCATCCACAATAGAAACGCCTAAATCTCGAAAGACCTGAATCGTAGAAAGAACGTCTTCTCCACGCAAGATATCCTGAACGATCGTTTGCCCTTTGGCAATACTTCCAAAAATAATCGAACGATGGCTGATAGACTTGTCACCCGGTACACGGATGGTTCCATTTAACCCTTTGCTGCCGGTTGCTAATTTCATTCCATTCTCCAGAGCACTTTTCCTCATATTCTATCATAAATATGGCAGTTATTCAATTTTTGTCCAAAATTTTCAAGAAAATCCGAATGAAGAAATGGCCTACTGGAGGGACTTTAAAATGATTCCGAACAAAAAGCCAGAGCTGGGAAATCGCTCTGGCTATAGAGTTTTATTGGAACAAATCGTCAATCGGTTCAAAGATGATCTTTTCAAGATCTCCAAGATAAATGGACAATTGTTGCTGTTTGGTAAAGAATTCAGTCACAAGAGGACTGGATTGAATCTTATCCATATAATCCTTCATTTCCTGTTGGACAGCTTCTGTTGGTACTTGTCCAGACTGCATCAAACCTTGCAATTGTTTTTGAAAAGCTAGGTATTCATCAAACAAAGTCTTTGCTTCTGGGTCTGCTTCAATCGCTTGCTTGCTTGCTACAACAGCCTTGTATTCAGGCAGGTCTCGGAGAGTCCGCGAGAGTTCATTTGCTAGATCATAAATATTTGCCATTTCGTTGGCTCCTTTACTGATAAGATACCTCTATTATACCGTTTTTTCCTTTATTTTCCTTAAATGAAGCTGGCATCTACTTCCAATCCTTCTGAAGGCCTAGCGAGCCAGTACGGTATAAGACGTTGCTTTTTGGATCAACTCTTGGGCGCGCTTTTGATCCTCCGCATGTCGAAAGGTTAGCTGTAAAATCCCGTGGATATCTTCGCGATTTTCTTCATTGATATGGATATTGACCAAGGAAATCCCTTGTAGAAGTTGCAAAATCTCAAGAATGACACCTTCCTTATCTGGTACATCGATAAAGAGATGATAGGCGCTATCTCGCCCAGCAGGCTGATGGATCTGCATTTCTTGTCGGTGCTTCCGCCCTTCATAGAAAAATGTCCAAATGGCCTCTTGGTTATCTGCTTGAATGGTTTCATCCACCTGATCCAAGCGCTCTTTGAAATCAGCGATCCGCTCTAAAATCGCTTGAGGATTGGATAAGAGAATAGAGGTCCACATGCCTGGCTCACTTTCTGCAATCCGAGTCATATCCCGAAAGCCTCCCGCCGCAAAGCGGTTTGCCAAGGGATGCTCCTCTCCATAAGCCACTGCTTGCTCGACTAGGATGGTTGCCAAAAGATGCGGGAAATGGCTGATCTGGGAGGTGACCCGGTCGTGTTCCTCCGCATTGATTTCGATAAAGCGAGATCCCAGTCCACTCAGCAACTCTTTTAAATCCTCTATTGAGCCGGCCTTAGTTTGGCTTGAGGGGGTAAAAATATAATAGGCATTTTCAAATAAGGTTTCATCCGCTGCGGCAGCACCTGTCTTGTGACTACCAGCCATAGGGTGCCCTCCGACAAAGCGAACGGCCTGATCCTGAAAGACTTGGTCTGCATGGGCCACAATTTCAGCTTTGGTAGAGCCCACATCAGTCACCAGCACTTGGTCTTTCAATGGCAATCGGGCCAGAATATCCAGATAAGACTTGGTTTGCTTGATGGGAAGGGCCAAGATAATCACATCCGCTATAGGGGCAAAGGAGGCAAAATCATCTGTTACTTGGTCCACCATTCCTCTTTCAAGGGCGATGTTTCGGGACGCTTCACTTCGATTATAGCCAAGAATGGTCAGGTTTGGGTGGGCTCTCTTAATTCCTAGTGCGAGGGAAGCGCCAATCAGGCCCAGACCTGCTATATAAACAACTTTCTTTTCCAATGGAAAACTCTTTCTTCTAAAAATTCATCGTAAATTCCCGGTGCTTGGCAACAGCTTCTTTCAATTCTTCCATGTTATCGGAAGAGAATTTTTCCAGCACTTCTGTAGCAAGGACCGTTGCCACCACTGCTTCCATCACCACACCTGCAGCTGGCAAAGCCGTTGGATCGCTCCGCTCAACTGTTGCCTTATAAGGCTCATGGCTTTCAATATCCACACTCATCAAGGGTTTGTAGAGAGTCGGAATAGGCTTCATGACGCCACGAACCAGAATGGGCTCTCCGTTAGTCATGCCCCCTTCAAAACCACCTAAATTGTTGGTCCGACGAGTATAGCCAGCTTCTTTAGACCAGATGATTTCATCCATGACTTGACTACCTTTTAGGCGACCCGCCTCAAACCCAAGACCAAACTCCACTCCCTTAAAGGCATTAATAGACACCACACCTTGAGCGATTTTGGCATCCAATTTTTTGTCCCATTGCACGTAGGAGCCTAGTCCAACAGGCACACCACCAATAATGGTTTCCACGATTCCCCCGATGGTATCGCCATCTTTTTTCACTTGGTCAATGTAGGACTTAACAGCTTCTTCTTGTTCTGGGACAACAATCGAAACTTCCGACTTAGATGCCTTTTCCTTGATTTCGGAAACGGTTAGATTTTCAGGAACGGCAATCTCGATTCCTCCAAAATTGACAATATGACTCGCAACTTCCACACCAATCTCTTCTAAAATTCGTTTGGCAACGGCACCAACAGCGACGCGCATCGTGGTCTCCCGGGCGGAAGAACGCTCTAAAGAATTACGAAGATCATCAAAACGGTATTTGATTCCTCCGACTAGATCGGCATGACCGGGACGCGGCTTAGTAATCTTACGTAGACTTTTCTTTTTCTCTTCGACCGGTGCCACATTCATAATCTCCAACCATTTTTGGTGATCCAAATTGGTCACGTTCAGAGTAATCGGACCACCCATGGTCAATCCATGACGGACCCCTGATGTGATCTCGACACGGTCACTCTCAATTTTCATCCGAGCACCACGACCATAGCCCCCTTGGCGGCGTTTGAGTTCTTTATTAATATCTTCTTCTGATAAGGGAAGTCCTGCTGGAACGCCCTCAATAATGGCGGTTAACCGAGGCCCATGGGACTCACCTGCTGTTAAATATCTCATACGACCTTATGCCTTTCTTTCTAAAAAGTCCTTCATTTCTTGAAGAGGGATTTGATGAATCGCTGCTTGACCTAATTCTGGCACAATCACTAGTTTCAAGCTATTTCCACGCGCTTTTTTGTCATGTGTCAAGGCTTGATAAAGGGTTTCTTTATCCCAGTTCTCATAGGCCACGGGAAGTCCAAATTTCCGACACATTTCTTCGATTTGTTGGCTGATTCCCTTTGGCATCAGCCCCTTTTCTTCAGCGACTCGTGAGAGCTGCACCATGCCCATACTAACGGCTTCCCCATGCATGACCTGTCCATAGCCAGCTGTTGCTTCAATGGCATGCCCAATGGTATGACCAAAATTGAGATAGAGTCGAATCCCATTGTCCAGCTCATCAGCCACCACATGGTCACGCTTCACCAGACAAGAATGAGAAATAATGCTCTCTGCATGCTCTAAAATACTTTCGACAGAGCCATCCATAGTTTTCAACTCTTGCCAAAGTTCCATATCTTGGATGAGACCGTACTTGATCACTTCGCCCATCCCCTCGATCAATTCGCGCCGACCTAAGGTACTCAACACATCAGGATCAATGAACACACCGTCCGGTTGGGCAAAGGTGCCCACCATGTTTTTGGCAAAGGCGGTGTTGACTCCAGTCTTTCCACCGATAGAAGAGTCCACCTGGGCGGTCAAGCTAGTCGGAATCTGAACAAAGGAAATTCCCCGCATATAGGTAGAAGCCGCAAAGCCAGCCAAATCACCGACTACGCCACCACCAAGAGCGACGATTCCATCACTGCGCGTCATGCCCTCAGTGGCTAGAAATTCATAGACCTTGGATACAGTGGTCAGATTTTTCCGCTCCTCACCTTCGAGAAATTCAAAGTGCGCCACCTGAAAGCCGGCCTCCTTGATACTCGCCTCAACCGTAGAAGCATAGAGCTTGGCCACGTGGTTATCTGAAATGATCGCTACCTTTTTCTCTCCCCAAAGAGAGCGGAGCCAAGTCCCAACTTGCTTGAGGCCACCTTTTTCAATCACAATCTCATAGGGATGTCCTGGAATGGATACTGTTACCTTCATGGGAATCTCCTTTCTGCTTTCTCTTTGTAACTATCTTATCATGAAATAGGGCACTTGTCTTTCTAAAAACGAAAAAAAGGGAGACCAGACTGATCTTTAAGTCATCAATCTGGTCCCACCTTCAGGTGGATGCTGTTTAAGCATGTATTGTTTAGGATTTCGTTTCATGAACAAATTGCTGGTATTCATTTGTCATGGCCTTCCAGACAGCTTCTGTCGGAAAGTTTTTTTCTGTCATGTATTCAAAAGCTGCTTGAGCTTGGTAAAAAAGCATCCCCAAACCATTCAATGTACGATTTCCCTGCTCCATCCCAAGTTTGAGAAAGGGGGTAGCTGCAGGATAATAAGCCATATCTGCGATGAAGGCATGAGGTGGAAAACTAAGATGAGGACCTATCGGAAGCGAGTGACCATCCATCCCTACTCCCGTCGCATTTAAGATCAGGTCTGCCTGATCAAAAGATGCTTGTAGGTCTTGATCATTTTCGATCGCCCCAAGCTGAATCGAAACACCAAAAGCCTTTTCGAGGCCCTCAAGAGTAGCCTGGTAGTATGTCAAACGCTCTTTTCTAACAAAAACCGTGATTTGTTTGACCCCGAGCTTGATAGCTTGGGCAATGATGGCAAGCGCAGCACCACCTGCACCTAAGAGAATCAAATTTTTACCTTGAATTGAAAAATCATTTGGCAAACTGCGGAAAAAACCAATCCCATCGGTATTATAACCTTTGAGTTTGCCATCTCTCTGAACAATGGTATTGACAGAGCCAATCGTTCGGGCTAAATCATCGACTTGGTCCAAAAAAGGTAGGACCTTTTGTTTATAGGGCATGGAAATATTAGCCCCTAGCATGTCTAAATGACGAATCTGAGTGATGGTGCTTTTCAAGTCTTCTTCAGCAATATCCCAGGCCAGATAAACCGCATTGGTATCGGTTAGTTCATAGGCTAGGTTATGAATAAAAGGAGAGATGCTATGGCGAATAGGACGGGCAATCACAGCAGCCATCCGAGTATAGCCATCAATCTTCATTCAGTAACTCCCGAATGCGTCTCATATTTTCAAGCGGAATTTGACCAGGAGCGCTTTCTTCACCAACGCTGGCATAAGACCAAGAGGAACCTGTCAAATCAGCAGTCAAACGCGAAATTTTACCGACCTTCCCCATCGAGATGGTCACATAGTCTTGCTCCGGATTGAGGGTCTTAAAGCCACGTGTATAGTTCATCAAATCAAGCACTTCTTGCTCATTGTGGGCCATGACCGATACCTTGACCAATTTTGGAGATAAGCTGGTTAATTCTGATAAGATCTCCATCATATTCTCCGGTGTTTCTTGGAAATTATGGTAGCTCAATACCAGATTTGAAAATTCAAGCATCTGTTCGAAAACTTCACGATGGCTATAAAATTCGAAATCGATATAATCTGGGTGATAGATTGATTGGATATCCTGGATAATGGCCAAGTATTCTTCACTCGTGAGATCAATCTGTCCACCTTCTCCACGTGTCCGTAGGGTGAACAAAATCTCCCGCCCAGCAAATTTTTCAAAGACTGCAGGAGCAACCGTCAGGATCTCATTTTTATCTAAAAAGTCCGCGCGCCACTCGATGACATCAGCGCCATCATAACGCGAACGATCTAGTTGTTGCGCCTCTTCCAGCGTGCGAGGCATAATCGAAACAACTAATTTCATACATCCACCTTTATCGTAAATACTTTTAAGTAATTACTACTTTCTTCTTTCTTGTTCCATCGAAAGTCAGCAGGAAGTCCATAGGCCGCTAGATAGCGGTGCTTACGCCCTTGGAATCCCTTTTCGATTTGTTTTTTAAATTTTTCTTTATTGACATTGGCCGCATTGGTACTGAGAATCAAAATCCCACCTGGATTCAAGATCTCAAGAGCTTCCTTGACCAAGCGATGGTAATCCTTAGCGACTGAAAATGTCCGTTTTTTGTTTCTGGCAAAACTTGGCGGATCGATCACAATCACATCATAGCTCAATTCATGTCGTTTAGCATACTTGTAATAATCAAAGACATCCATGACCACAAAACGATGGTCATCTAGTGCTAGACCATTGGCAACAAAATGAGCCTCTGACAATTCACGACTGCGCTTAGCAAGATCGACCGAGGTCGTTTGTACTGCTCCACCCATCGCCGCAGCGACCGAAAAAGCTGCCGTATAAGAGAACATATTAAGCAAGGATTTACCAGCAGCCAAGCCATCCACAAGACTAGCTCGTACCTCATGCTGGTCGAGAAAGATCCCCGTCATCAAGCCATCATTTAGAAAGACCTGGTAGGAGATCCCGTTTTCAAGAATGAGAAACTCTTTGGGTGCTTCCTCACCATAGACAAAGGCCGACTCATATTCCACACCTTTGAAACGAATCTTTTCGTAAGCTCCTCTCACTTCAGGAAAGACTGCTTGAAAGGCCGCTAAAATAGTCTCTTTGATCTGGAATACATAAGGGTTATACCAAGAAAAGACAACAAACTCACCATAGAGGTCAACCGTAAAACCACCAAATCCATCACCTTCTTGATTAAAAAGACGAAAGGCGGTTGTTGATGCATCAGCATAGTAAGAGCTACGATAACTCTTCGCTCTTATAAAAAGCTCCTGGAAAAAAGCTAGATCAAAGGCAAGCAGTTCACTCATCACAAACCAGCCGATCCCTTTATTCTGTTCAGACAAATAGCCTACCCCTAGAGAGTGACCGTCCCCAGCAAGAAGCTGAACAGGCTGGTCTAAGGCAGGGAGCGATTCAAAATCTTCTTTTTCAAGAAGTGATTGCCCCTGTTTGATTTTTGTTGCAACTTGACGACTGACAGTGAGTTTTTTCATAACTTCTATTATACCAAAACTCTCGTCGTTTCACAAAGCTATAATATTGTAGTCTATGCTTTTTCCAATTCTTAACCACATTTATTGTGACATTTTTTCTCCCTGATCGAACACTTCAGAACATCTCCCTTACTAGAGGATTTCTTTCCTTCGATTTACACTCATTTTTTTATTTCTCCATAAAAATATGGTATACTTGTAAGTGAAAATTTTTAGGAAATAAGACAAGGAAGTAACATTTTGTGAAAAAAATTACCAATTCGATACTCAACTTCATGAGTACCAGACTAGGATTTGTCTTGACCCTTCTGTTGCTCTATTGGTTCAAAACCATGTGGGCTTATACAGTTGATTTTAATTTAGATATTCAAGGTTCTTATCAGACCTTCCTAGCGGTGATCAATCCCTTACCGATCAGCCTCCTTTTAATCGGACTGGCTCTCTATGTCAAGCGGACTAAACTTTTTTACAGCTTGGCTTTTGGGATCTATCTCCTCTTATTTGTTTGGTTGATTTCGAACTCCATCTATTATCGCGAATTTACAGATTTCGTCACAGTTAATACCATGTTGGCTTCGAGCAAAGTGTCTGCCGGTTTAGGAGCTGCGGCACTGGAATTGTTCCGTCCATGGGATGTGATTTACATTCTGGATTTCCCGATTCTAGCCTTTTTCTTCCTGAAGAAATGGATTCGTATGGACAATCGTCCCTTCAATAAACGTGCGAGTTTCGCAGTCACTTCTTTATCAGCCATGCTCTTTTCTGCCAATCTATTTTTAGCAGAGATTGACCGACCAGAGCTTTTGACTCGTGGCTTCTCCAACTACTATGTGGTTCGTGCCTTAGGTTTGCCTGCCTTTTTAGGATACAGTGCCAATCAGACCTACGCTGCTAATAAAGAACGTTCCAAAGCTTCTGAAGCGGATCTGAAGCCAGTTGAAGAATACATCCGACAACATTATGCCAAGCCAAACCCTGAATACTTCGGTATGGCAAAGGGCAAAAATGTCATCTACATTCACTTGGAAAGTTTCCAACAATTCTTGATTGACTACAAGTTGAACGTCAATGACAAAGAATATGAAGTGACGCCCTTCTTAAACTCACTCTACCATTCAAACGAAACCTTTGCCTTTTCAAACGTCTTTAACCAAGTCAAGGCCGGAAAAACATCCGATGCTGAAACCATGATTGAGACGGGGCTCTTTGGACTCAACCAAGGTTCCTTTATGGTCAACTATGGTGGAACCAATACTCAACAAGCTGCTCCTTTTATTCTTTCCAAAAATGGCTACAATTCAAGTGCTGTTTTCCACGGAAATGCTGGTAGTTTCTGGAATCGAAATACAGCCTATAAACAATGGGGCTACAACTATTTCTTTGATGCCAGCTACTTCACTAAGCAAAACAGCAGCAACTCCTTCCAGTATGGACTCAATGACAAGTATATGCTCAGAGATTCCATCAAATATCTTGAACGCTTGCAACAACCGTTCTACACGAAGTTCATTACGGTTTCCAACCACTATCCCTATACAACAAGCTTATCTGGAGATGATCTTGGCTTCCCTCTTGCCAAGACGCAGGACGAAACCATCAATGGCTATTTTGCGACTGCAAACTATCTAGATTCTTCGATCAAAGCCTTCTTTGATTACCTGAAAGAATCCGGTCTTTACAAGAACTCCATCATCGTTCTCTATGGGGATCATTATGGAATATCTAACTCCCGCAATCCTTCGCTTGCACCTTTGCTCGATAAGAATTCGGAAACTTGGTCAAGCTATGACAATGCGATGCTGCAACGGGTCCCTTACATGGTCGTCATTCCCGGTATGGACAAGGGTCGGATCATTGATACCTATGGGGGTGAGATCGACATGCTGCCAACCTTGGAACACTTACTGGGCATCGATTCCCAAAAATTCTTACAAGTTGGTCAAGACATGCTATCACCTGATCACAATCAAATCGTTGCCTTCCGCTCGGCCAACTACTTTGTAACTCCAGAGTACACTAGCTACAGTGGTCGGACCTACTATACAAAAACAGGCGATGAAATCACCAACCCTGATGATAAAACCAAAGCAGACTTGGATAAGATTCGAGAAGCCGCCAACCTGCAATTGAAGATCAGCGATAGTATTCAGACGGGTGACCTCCTCCGCTTCTTCAAAGGGGATGATCTTGGAAAAGTAAACCCAGATGACTACTCCTACACTAATTCCTTCAAAGCATTGAAGAAGATTGAAAAAGAAAAAGGCGACAAGTCAACCAGCCTTTATCACCAACGTGGCGATCAATCCAGTGTCGATCTCTTCAAGGCTCCAAGCTACAAAGAATTGCATCCCGAAGACGACAGTTCTTCCTCAAAAGATACAAAGAATAGTTCTTCTAAATAAAGAAACCCTCTGAATTTGAAACTCAGAGGGTCAGATTGAAAACAAAATCTTTTAAAAAACTTTCCTTAGGTGAGTACGGACGTCAGCGAACTTCAAAGAAGTTCCATGACTAATTATTGAGCCTAAGGTCTCAATAATTCCGAGTGCCTGAAACAATTGAGTTTCAGGCACTTTTCTCACGGCGGAAAGTTTTACTATTTTCTTGATTTATTCTATAAAGTAGAAATCTTTATATTTGTTTACAGAAGACCTTTACTTATTTCACTTTGAATTTATCGAATACCTATTTACCTTTTACTGCTTGATCAGCTACTTCAAAAATTGAAGCAGTCAAATTCTCCACATAAAATGGACGTTTGTGGCGGCTATTTCCAGCCAATAACTTCAACTGATCTGAATTTTGAAGGTAATAAGGAAGCCCACTGGCATTAAAGATGACCAGGTATTTCTTATCGCCCGTCAACTCAAAGATCACCAGACCACTACAGTCCGTAGCTGACTGGATAAAGACCTGTCGGTAAATCTGATCATAGGTCTCAAGTGACAAGACCGCAAGTTCTTTTTTCAAGGCAATCAAGCGTTTGATGTAAGCGATAGAATCTGGATGCTGACTGATTAAGTCCCAATCCACTTGGTTGACAAAGTCGGGAGCATTGTAGGAATTCATGGCCCGTTCCCGATCCATATGAGTGAGTTCTCCTTCAGGGCCAGTTGGAACCAATTTGGTTCGCATAAATTCTTGACCTACTTGCATGAAGGTCATCCCTTGAAAGAGCAGATTCATAGCTGTTGCAAGCTCTGAACGCTTCACCAATCCTTCTTTATCTTCATGAGGATGAAGGGTTTGAAGTAAATCATAGAGATTGTAATTATCATGGGCTTCGACATAGTTCAACACTTGACTTGGTGCCAAATAATTCCCAAGCTCTGCACTTCCTAAAGCAGCACGCGCAACAATATTCTCTGTTGATTTTCCACTCACAAAGCCTCTTTTAATGGAGCCATACACTTCAGCTCCCTTGATCGCATCCCGCTCGGTATCATTGAAGAATCCAATTCGCGACAATTGCGCTGCATTATCTTTTTTGGCCTTATCTTCTGGTGCAAGTCCTGTCCCCATATCCCAACCTTCACCATAAAGGAGAATTCGTGGATCGAGGACATCCATGGCCTCACGAACAGCTTGCATGGTCTGAACATCATGAATGCCCATCAAATCAAAACGAAAACCATCAATCTGGTATTCCTTCACCCAATGGGTCAAAGAATCAATCATGTACTTGCGGTACATTTCATGCTCACTCGCCGTTTCATTGCCGACACCCGTTCCATTTTGGAAGCGACCATCCCGCTCCATACGGTAATAATAATCAGGTACCGTATTTTGGAAAGGCCCATGCTCCGTCGAGTAGATATGGTTGTAGACAACGTCCATCACCACGGAAATCCCAGCCTCATGATAGGCTTGAATCATCGTTTTGAGCTCTTTCATGGTTTGTTTAGGATTCGACGGATCCGTCGAAAAACTGGTCTCAGGGGCAGAGTAATTTTGGACGTCATAGCCCCAATTGTAGGTCAAACGCCCTTCTTCATCATACTGTTTAAACCGATCTGAAATAGGCTGGAGTTGAACTACATTAACCCCTAATTGACGAATGTAGTCAAAGGCTGTGGCATCACCCTGAGCATTTACTGTTCCAGTCTGACAGGCTCCCAGATAAGTTCCACGCAATGATTCGTCCACACCAGACGTAGGAGACATGGTCAAATCTCGAAGATGCATTTCGTAGATAACCGCTTGACAAGGATTGGCCAAACGCCAAGGGGTTTGATCTGCTCCCTCACTTCGTTTCCAATCAAACTGACGATCAGCACTGGAAAGAATCGCTGAGCGCATCCCATCTGCCGTAGTCACAATACTATATGGATCCCGCGTCACTTGCGTCTGATGCTCAAAATGAACCCGGTACTGGTAGGCCATGCCGCTCAAAGTTCCCAGGAAATCAAGAATCCATACACCTTGCGTATTCTCAGGGTGATAGCTCGACTCTTGCTTACCACGCATCATTGGAATAGCTTTCCAAATAGGAGCATCTACCTCTGTTGATTGATAGAGTAGCAACTCCACCTTTTTAGCTGTTGGAGCCCACAATTTGAAGCAAAATTCCCCATCTTCCTCGCGATACCCTAGCCACCCCTGGTAGGCCCACTTGGCATCAAATTCCTTGGCATGGGTTGCCATATCATAAGCATGAGGCTGACGGTGTGAATAAGAATGGCTGGTCACCGCTGCTTGAAGCGAATAATAAACCGTATCATCCCCATCCAGAATCCATACTTCACGAACCAAGCCCTCAGGTAAGAGTTCAATTTCAAAGTCACGCGTTTTGGTGGACCAATTGGCTTCTTTTACCAAGACATGTCCACGATTAAGAGGCACTTCACTCTGAAAAACTAGATTGCCCTCCACTCCAAAATAATCCAATTTGGAGAAGGGGACTGATTTCCCCTCAACGTAGTCCTGCCACTGCCAGAGGTCATATGCAAAATAATTTCCTTTTCGTCTATGAAAATGGATCTTTACATAGTATTCACGCATTTTAATTTCCTAATTCCATTTTGATTACAAAGGAACCACTCGCTCTTGTCTATGGCGAATGGTCCTCAACTAGTTGATCTTATGATTCCGAATTGTGAACCAAGGCATCATTATTGATTTCATCAATATTTGCAAAAAATTCAAGATGATTGTGGAAGACTTCCAATTCAACCGGAGTATCTCCGCCGTATTCCCCATCTAGATTAATGCGGAATGGTTGAGCATTTTTTCCTAACATTTCGATGGACAATTTCTTAGTTTTAAGGTATTCTACATTGTCATCATGAACGTGCTTCCCACCATTAATCGCCTGAATCATCAAAGAGAGCATATTAAAGAGCTTGGCCGTTTTCACAATAATCAAGGTAAAATACCCATCATCAAGCTTAGCATCAGGGGCTACACTTTCAAAACCTGCAATAGAGTTGGTAAGAGCCACAAAAATCATAGAGGCTGGCCCTTCAAAAACCCCATTGTCATGCTTAATCCGCACCTTTCGCGCCTTGTTTCGCGGTAACATCTTAGCCGCCTCAGCAACATAAGCAAAATAGCCTAGACGCGACTTGACACTACTTGGAACGCTAAATGTTAACTCTGTCATGGTCCCTGCTGCAGCTATATTAATAAAATACTTAGTCCCATAAGCACGTCCAATATCCATCTGGATGGTTTGATTTTTTTCAATAATGCGTGCAGCAGCTACTGGATCTCCCATTGGAATCTTCAGGGCACGCGCATAGTCATTGGTAGTTCCTGTAGGAATAAAAGCCATCTGAGGACGGTCCTTGAGCCCTGCGACTCCATTGACCACTTCATTGATGGTTCCATCTCCCCCTGCCGCAATAATCAAATCAAAGCCTGCCTTGGCAGCTCTTTCTGCCTCATTTTGAGCAGAAAAAGGTTCCGGAGTCGTTTGATAAGCACTGGTCTCATAACCCACGTCTTCGAGCACATCCAAGACTTCCGCGATATTTTTCTTGATAATTTCTTGCCCTGAGGTCGGATTATAAATTAAACGGGCTTTTTTGATTCGTTCTTCCATAGGATCCTCTACAAACTTTCAAGCCAGGTCTCATCTTCAACCTGGATTCCTAATTCTTGTGCTTTCGTTAATTTGCTTCCTGCATCCGCTCCAGCAACAACCAAGTCTGTTTTTTTGGAAACAGAGCCTGTCACTTTCGCTCCTAGACTCTCTAATTTAGCCTTGGCTTCTGAGCGCGTCAGGCGTTCCAGCTTGCCAGTCAAGACAACGGTCATCCCCGATAAGGCTGCATCCACTGCTACTTTTTTGCCCAGATAGTCCATATTGACCCCAGCTTCTTTTAACTCTAGTAAGAGCTGGCGTGAGCCTTCTTGCGAAAAATAGCTCTCTAGGCTTTGAGCCACTACCATACCTAGACTATCAATGGCAGCAATCCGCTCTGGATCTGCTGTAGCCAATTGATCCAAATCATGGAATTCTTGTAGCAAGATCTGACTAACCTTACTACCAACATGACGAATTCCTAGACCAAAGAGCAACTTCTCTGCCGAATTTTCTTTTGAAGCTTGAATGGCTTCATAGAGCTTCTCTGCTGATTTTTCTTTAACACCTTCTAAAGTTAGAAGATCTTCTACAGTCAGGCGGTATATACCTGCCACATCCGCTACTAAATGGTTGGCAAAGAGTTTATCCACCACAGCAGGGCCCAGGCCTGTAATATTCATAGCATCCCGGCTAGCAAAGTGAATCAAGCCTTCCTTGATTTGAGCTGGACAGAGTGGATTGATACAGCGCAGTGCCACCTCATCCTCGAAATGGAGAAGTTGGCTTTGACAGCTCGGACAATTGGTCGGAATTGCAAGCGGCAGATCCGATACCCGCTTATCCCTAACCACTCGTAAAACAGCAGGAATGATGTCTCCAGCCTTATAGACAATCACCGTATCATCTTGGTGAATGTCTTTTTCAGCAATATAATCCACATTGTGAAGGGTGGCTCGACTAACAGTCGTTCCTGCTAATTGGACGGGTGTTAGATTGGCAGTCGGCGTCACGACACCGGTCCGTCCTACCGTCCAATCAACTGATAAGAGTCTTGCTTCTTTTTCTTCAGCTGGGAATTTATAGGCGATCGCCCATTTCGGTGCTTTCACGGTGAACCCTAACTCTTCCTGAATCGCTAAGTCATCGACCTTGATGACGATGCCATCGATATCGTAAGGAAGGCCTTCCCGAAGCTGGGCTACTTTCTGGATAAAGCTCCAAATTTGATCTACATCCTTGGCCAAGACTCGCTCCTGGTTTACAACAAAGCCTAACTGGGCTAATTTTTCAAGTACCCCTTCTTGGCTAGCTTTATCCGTCGGGCTCACTTCTTGATAAAGGAAGGTCGCTAAATTCCGTTTAGCCACAATCTTGGTATCCAGCTGGCGAAGGGTTCCCGCTGCTGCATTACGGGGATTGGCAAATTCAGACTCCCCATTTTCTTGACGCACTTGATTGACCCGATCAAAGGAAGCACGTGGCATGTAACATTCACCACGAACGGTGATACTGATTGGCTCGGGCAACACCAAAGGAATATCTTTTACTCGCTTGAGATTCTCCGTAATATCTTCACCGATAGAGCCATCCCCACGCGTTGCACCCGTAACAAGAATACCATTTTCATAGGTGAGGGAAATCGACAATCCATCAATTTTCAACTCACAAACATAATGAACAGAAGGAAATTCCTTACGGACACGTTGGTCAAAAGCCTCTAACTCCTCACGCGAAAAAGCATCCTGCAAACTATACAGAGGGTACTGGTGTTGGTATTTGGTAAAGCCTTTCAGCACCACTCCACCCACACGATGGGTTGGACTTTCAGGCAAAACGTCCTCTGGATGAGCTGTCTCTAATTCGACCAATTCCCGGTATAGTTGATCATATTCACTATCCGATACGGATGGTGCGTCTTTTGTGTAATACTCATCCGCATAGCGGTTAAGCAATTCCACTAATTCTTTCATTCTGTTTCCCATGTTTCTATTTTATCATAAAAATCTTAAATTCGCCTTGATTTTACTGTATTCTAGGCACTAAAAAGAGGCTGGGACAAAAGTCCTAGCCTCTTAATTGTTTTTGGATTGTCGAGCAAGACGCAGTGGTTGAGTGGGCTCTACTAGGCTGATTTCATCAGCTTTTACAGCCCTACTCAACTGTGCAGAGTTGCGACGACGAAATCGAATTCTAAGGAATGACCGATTTCTGTCCCACTCTCAAGATTATTTTGTAAAATCGATGTAATTCGACAGTTTATTAATGATGATCGCTCCAAACATCAAGGAAGCAAATTCCCCTAGCCCCATCGTCAACCAGTTATAGAAGAATGGTTGGCCTTGAAGGTAATAAAGCTCCAGCGCAATGGTAAACATGGAAATCGAAAAGAAAATGGCAAATAAGAAATGATCTAGTCGAATCACTCCACTAAACAGGAATTTATCTTTGAAACGGTTAAATAAAAGAATCCCGAGTCCTAAGAAGACAAAGGTAGAACCTCCACCAACAAAGACATCGATCCATCCAAAACTATATAAGTTAGCGATCATACAGCCAATAGTCACCGCAATTAAGTATTTCCTATTGTAGAAGGCTAAGAAATTCATCATTTCCGAAACACGGAATTGATACCCATAGTAGGCCATAGCATTGAGTGGTGGGGTGATGGTTAATACGATATAAATCGCAGCAACAATAGCAATTTGTGCCATATCACGAGTCGTAAAATGTTTCATTTATTCTCCTTTAGCGGTTTTACCGCGTATAATATGCTTGGCGAAAGGATCTTAAGCACCAAGGGTTGAAGTCTGAACTTCTTCAACCTTTCAAGTATAGCATATTTTTACATTTTATGGTAGACTGAATTTATGAAAATACTGCTAAAAAAATTTTTTGATAACGAAGTCCTATCCTATCTCTTTTTTGGAGTGGCAACGACCCTTGTTTCTGTTGGTACCCGACTTTTCATCTACCATGTCACCACTGATGAACGATTGGCAACTGCGATCGGAAACATTGCTGGGATTCTCTTTGCTTTTGCGACCAATGACACCATTGTCTTTAAGCAAGAAAGAAAAGGCTGGCTTCAGCGCTTAATCCGCTTTACGATTGCTCGCTCTGGTACCTTTATCCTCGATATGGCCTTGACAGAAATTTTTGTTAAACAATTCCCGGGAATTATTGGACAATTTGTTCACAATAACAAGAGTCAGATCAATCTAATCGAAACCCTCTTTGCACAAGTTGCCATTGTGGTCCTTAATTATGTCTTTAGTAAACTCTTTGTCTTTAAAAACAAGAGGCCGGGACAAAAGTCCTAGCCTCTCAATTGTTTTTGGATTGTCGAGTAAGACGCAGTGGTTGAGTGGGCTCTACTACGCTGATTTCATCAGCTTTTACAGCCCTACTCAACTGTGCGGAGGTGGGACGACGAAATCGAATTCTAACGAATGACCGATTTCTGTCTCACTCTCTTTTCTTCTATACTTCTAAACTTGCTTGTTGAGCATTTAATTGGTAGATAGTCCCTTCAACTCCAAAATATTCCTTAGCCAAATCTTTCAATTCCTGCATGGCAGTTTGAGCTCGTTTAGCTTGCTCATCATTGATGGCTTCAATAACTAAAATAGCATCCTTGGTATCTTCTGTTAGCATGGTTCTTTGGGCTTCTCGCCAATTCAAACAACGACAAACGGCTCCTTCTTGGTCATAATAAATGATTTCCCCTTCCAAAGCTGGAGCATCTTCTTCAGCGCCCAGTGGAAAGAAAGGTTCACCACCTTTTGCTTGTCCCAGAGAAAGGCCTCCTACTAATTTACTCATATCTTCTCCCCCACAAGGTAAGGCATAAGACATAGACACACTATTGTATAAATCAACCAAAGGATTAATAGGATAAAATTCACGCCCTTGGAACACACGTTTTAGGAGTGCCTCGATCGAAGATCTGGCTCCTTTTTTTGTTTTAAATTTAGTAAAGGCCTGACGCCATTCTTGGACGAATTCACTCTGAGTATAGTTTTCTTCATCGATAAATTCCCAAGCCCGCTT
Organism: Streptococcus sp. IMAU 99161; assembly: GCF_014435245.1. Taxonomy (NCBI): domain Bacteria; kingdom Bacillati; phylum Bacillota; class Bacilli; order Lactobacillales; family Streptococcaceae; genus Streptococcus; species Streptococcus sp. IMAU 99161. The sequence goes on from NZ_JAAPAW010000006.1 coordinate 116,044, forward strand.
AGCTCCCTTGTCTAACAACTCTTTAAAATAAGGATCCTTGGCTTCATCTACTGTATTATCAATGCCATATAAAGACATGACCGTAATAGTTGCTGTTGGAAATAAATCCCAAAATGCTTGATCGACTGTAACTTTCATTGGCTTACCTCACCATAATTTCTTTTTTGACCTTTTTTAACCAGTTCCCAATCCAAGGTAATATTCTCACGCACTCGGACTAGATACTCCTCTAACTGAGCAACTTCTTTTTTTGAAAACCCCTTCAAGGCGGTTTTTTCGGAGTAAAGATGCTCCCCTAAAATGAAGGGGTATAGCTGTTGACCTTTCTCAGTTAAAGCCCATTCCTTTGTTTTGAGGTTTTCCCCCATGGGGCGTTGCTGAATCAAGCCTCTTTCTTCTAATTTTTTTACGGACCTAGCGACAGTAGATCGGTCTACCTTTAAGAGTTCTGAAAGTTCTTCCTGAATAATTCCAGGTTGTTCCGCTATTCGCACCAGATAAAGATATTGACCACGCGCCAAATTCAAATCACGAAACTCGATATTTGCAATAGAATCCAGCGCACGTGCAATGATCCCAATCTCACGTAAAATATTCATCCACTCCTCCTTTCCTATTAGCAATACTTTAACACATTTTTGTTGCAAATACAACAAAAATCAAACAAAAAAAGAAACCAGACTCTAATCTGATTTCCTTTATTCATCTTTGCTTCTTCTTTTAAAGCGTAACCGTCCTTTGAGTTTCTTGCTTATTTTCTGGTGTTGGAAGCCTACTTCTTCTGATTGCAACTTAGAAACAATCCTACCATTGCGTGTTTCAAATTTGGATTCTCTTGCGAACTGAATACTGGCATTTAAAATACAGCCAATAATCATAATTTTTGCTACCAAGATAAACCAGAACATAATAATGGCAAGAACGACCGAACCGAAGAATCGCGCATCTAAGAAATGGCTCACATAGTGGTCGACATATTTCCAGAAGATATTCAGAATTGCATACAGGACAACCACTACAAAGCTAGCTCCCGGTAGAACATATCTAAATCTAGGAATTTTAACATTTGGAAGGGTGTAGTAAAGCAAAACCAAGCTCAAAAAGAGCAAAAGGTAAATCATCGGCTCTGTTAAATTCAAGAGGCGGACATAAATAGTCCGGTCAAAGGAAAACGTATGATAGAGATAGCGGACAATCATTTTTCCAAACATGGAAAGGATCAAGGAAAGACCAAATAACCCCTGTAAAGCAAAGCTAATCAGAAAGCTAAAGATACGTCCCCAGATGATCCCACGCTCTTTTTCAACCCCATAACTCTTGTTGTAGGCCCTTTGAAGGTAAGCAATACTCTGAGAAAAGATCCACAAAGCCGAAATAATGGAGAAACTCAATAAACCAGTCGAGGGCTTTGTTAAAATATTGGAAATCATCTGAGCCACGGTCCGATACAGAGTTTCTGGAAGCACTTGTTCTAAGCTCAAAAGAATCTGAGTTGGCCGGATTCTAAAATAGGGTAGAATATTCGCTGCAATCAGCATTAAAGGGAAAATGGAGATCAGCAAATAATAGGCCACAGCGATACTGGTAATATCAGATTCTGCACTCTGATAAAATCGCACAAAGCCTTTGATGAACGGCTGATCAAACACTTTTTGTAGGACCTTTTTCATCCTTCACCTCCCTATTTACCAAAAAAGAGCAAAGAGCGAAACCAAACGATTGTCTTCAGCTCCATTCTTTCCCCTCTATCTTCTAGTATGTCCCTTCTTCACCTTGACTGGTCAAGATCACCGGACCATCTTTTGTAATGACAAACTGGTGCTCGTATTGGCAAGAAAGCCCTCCATCGAGGGTCTTGTGTGCCCAGCCAGTTTCCATATCTGTATCAATCTCCCAAGTACCGGTGTTAATCATTGGTTCAATGGTCAAGACCATGCCTTCACGCAAACGAAGGCCACGCCCTGCATGTCCATAATGCGGTACCATCGGTTCTTCGTGCATGGTTGGACCGACACCGTGTCCAACCAAATCACGCACAACTCCGTAACCTTTGCTTTCTGCATATTCTTGAATCGCAGCACCAATATCTCCCAACCGATTGCCAACAACGGCTTTCTCAATACCTCGATACAGACATTCTTTGGTCACATCCATCAAGTCTTTAACCTCTTGAGAAACATTGCCGACAGCATAAGCCCAACAAGAATCTGCTAATCCGCCAGTGTAAGACTCTGTATATTTCTTGACTTGGGCTACATTATCGAAATCCAATTTTGAAACATCTAAAACAGATTTATCTAGCGGTTCAGACAAGACCATATCCACCTTGAGGAGATCGCCATCTTTTAGGATGACATGACGCGGAAAAGCGTGAGCCACCTCATCATTTAGTCCACAACAAGTCGCATAGGGGTAATCCATCAAACTGCCTTCTACACCGATCTGAAGCGGCAAGACATTGGCTTCTTTACAGCGACGACGAACATATTCTTCTACTTCCCACAAGTCAAGGCCTGGCTTGATCAAATCCCGCAATCCAATATGGATGCTAGCAAGAAAATCTCCTGCCCGATCCATGGCTTCAATTTCACGTTGTGATTTTAATGTAATCATTGCTTTCTCATTTCTTTTACTTAATTAATCTTAATGGTAATGGTTGCTTTGGCTATCAGTTGGAGATCCAAATAGAGGCTGAAATCTACTAAGGCCGAACGTCTGGTTCGCCGAACAAGCTGTGGTTCAATGCGGATCACATCATCCACCTGCACAGCCTGTAAAAAATTGATGATCAACTGTTCGACGATCAGGCTACGCCCACTATGTTGCATGATCTTGCGAACAATCTTCATCAAGACTTCAATCATGACCCCATTGGCTAAAACTCCGCTTTTTTCCAGCATACTCGGTTCTACCGTGATTTGGTAATGATCATTATCTGCTTGAATCTTCTGGCCAATCTGCTCACTAAAGGTTGGTAGGCTCGAAAATTGAACCTTACTAATTCGATCCATGACATCCCGTCGCGTGATGACACCAAGTAAGGTCTGGTTGGTGCGAATCACAGGAATCATCTCATAATCTTCAGCAATCATGCGCTGGCTAATCGTCGCAATACTGGTAGAAAGATTGGTAGTAAAGATGGTTCGCGACATTACCTTGTCAAGAGTGGTCTGAGGAGCCTTATCACCCGCATCTCGCATGGTTACAACTCCTACTACCATCTGGTGTTGATTGACAACCGGAAAGCGACTAAAGCGATTTTTTCGGACCAAATCCAGATAGTCCCGGACCGTATCTGTCTCAGAGAGATAACCATACTCATGCATCGGACGATAAACCTGCTCGACCGTCAAGATATCCGTCTTGATCTGCATATTGGACAAGGCTTTGTTGATCATGGTAGCGACAGTATAGGTATCGTGGCTTGTCCGAATGACAGGGATCTGAACTTGATTCGCTAAGCGAATCACATCTTCATCAACCTCAAAGCCACCCGTCACCAAAACAGCATTATCATGTTTTAAGGCAAGACGTTGAATATTGGTACGATCTCCAACAATCAACAGTCCACCTTCAGAGACGTAGTCCAAGACATGTTCTTCCGTCATGGCACCGATGTAAAATTTATTAAATTCCTTTTCAAGTCCTTGATCACCAGCTAAAATCTCAGAGCCTGTGATTTCTTGAATTTCTCGATAGGTCAAATGTTCTAAGACAGCCTTTTGTGATTTGACACGGATGGTCCCACTTCTAGGACGTGTCTCCACAATCCCCTGATTTTCAGCTTCTTTGATGGCCCGATAAGCCGTACCATCACTAACATTCAAAAAATTTGAAATGCTGCGGACACTGACCCGTTTCCCGATCGGCAATTTTTCGAGATAATCTAAAATCTCTTGGTGTTTACTCATAGAAGTCCCCTCTACTTAGGCGGAAATCATAATAATCGCGCATTTTACGCGTATAACGGTCACTTCCTTTAAACTGACGGAAAAGACGAAAACCTGCTTTTAAAGCAACCTTTTGGCTAGCTGTATTTTCGACATGGGTGACAATTTTGATCTCTTTTAGTTGAAATGTTTCAAAAGACACTGCGACCAATTTTTTGACGACCTCGGTCATCAATCCTATTCCCCAGAAATCCTTGCGCAGAAAGTAACCCAACTCAGCTTCACCCTTAATTTCATCCAACTTTTCAAACTTGATGGAACCAATCATTTGCTTGGTTTTCTTATCGCAGATAGCCCAGACCCCTAAAGGATTTTTCATGAAATAATTGGCCAGTACATACTGGGTTTCTGCCAAATCGGCCTGTACAGGAAAGATAAATTCAAGATTTTCCGGATTTGAAGCAATCTGATAAAAATCGCCCGCATCTTCAAAGAGAAAAGGTCGTAAATACAGCCTCTCTGTCTCAATTAGTGAATTGGCAGCTAACTGCGTCCAAATATTCATCGTCTACTCCAATTACTTTTTCACAGCTAAAGTAAGATGCACAAGCAACATCAGTCTTCAACCAACTGAATCTCTGCTCCAAGCTGCGTCAATTTACTTATGATATCTGAATAGCCCCGAAGAATATACTCAACATTGGTAATTTCAGTTCTACCAGAGGCCATAAGCCCAGCAATCACCAAGGCAGCCCCTGCACGAAGATCTGTTGCTTTTACACTTGATCCTGTTAGTTGATTCGGACCCTCATAGATAATATGGTTGTTCAATGTCGAAATTGTAGCCCCCATCTTGGCTAATTCCGGAACATGATTTACCCGTTTTTCATAAATCGTATCCACAATTCGCCCACGACCTCTCGCTGTCAAGAGCAAGGGAGTAATGGGTTGTTGCAAATCCGTCGCAAAACCAGGATAAGGGGAAGTCTTGATCTGGATCGCCTTCAAGCCTGTTTGCTTTTCTACAAAGATGCTATCTTCAGAAATGGTCATGCGCACACCCATTTCCTCTAACTTGGCAATATAGCTCTCTAAATGCTCATACAAGACATTATTGATCTGGATACCTTCCCCAATAGCAGCTGCAAGCGCAATATAGGTCCCAGCTTCGATGCGATCCGGAATCACCTGATGTCTGGTTCCGTGCAATTGTGGAACACCATCAATAATAATGATATCCGTTCCTGCTCCCCGAATGTGGGCTCCCATATTGTTCAGTAAGGTCACCACATCGATAATCTCAGGTTCCCGAGCAGCATTTTCGATCACCGTCCGCCCTTCAGCCTTGACCGCTGCCAAAATCGTATTGATCGTTGCACCAACGCTTACGGTATCCATAAAGATATTGGCACCCTTTAGTGGCTTACCATCTGTTGCGAGCCTCATACTTGAGCCATCCTGCGTCATGGCAGCCCCCATGGCTTCAAAAGCTTTCAAATGCAAGTCAATCGGACGAGGCCCAAGATCACATCCTCCAGGCAATCCAACAGTCGCTTGGCCATAACGTCCTAATAAACTACCATAGAAATAATAGGATGCTCGCAGACTATTGATCTTTCCAAAAGGCATCGGCATATCTTTGACACCACGCGGATCAATGATCAAGCTGTCTTCCTTACGATCGATCTTAGCCCCCATAATGTTCATGATGTCAATTAAACTCTCAACATCTGAAATATCTGGCACCCCATCAAGGGTCACGATATCGTCTGCCAGAATGGTCGCCGGAATCAAGGCTACTACGCTGTTTTTTGCACCACTAATGGTCACCTCTCCTTTTAGAGGGTGACCACCATTTATTACAATTTTTTTCATTTTAATAATATATTAGCTCTTTCAAGTCTTTTTCCTTTTACTATCGTTTTTTCAACGGAAATAAAAGGGACAACGTATTCAAAATACTGCATCTATTATACCACAGATCGCCCTATTTTTCCATCTGTAGGAATTTTCAATACGAAAAAAAGCTAGGATTCTTGTCGAGCCTAACTTTCTGTTCAAAATCGATTATTTCACTGCTTCTTTCAAGGCTTCAACCTTGTCTAAATGTTCCCATGGAAGGTCGATATCTGTCCGTCCCATGTGTCCATAAGCCGCTGTTTGACGGTAAATCGGACGTTTGAGGTCCAGCATTTGGATGATTCCTGCAGGACGAAGGTCAAAAATTTGACGCGCCGCTGCTTCTAATTTGCTCTCAGCGACTGTTCCAGTACCGAAGGTATCGATACGAACAGATACAGGTTGTGCAACACCGATCGCATAAGCCAATTGCACTTCTGCCTTCTTAGCAAGACCTGCCGCCACGATGTTTTTAGCAATGTAACGAGCTGCATAAGAAGCTGAACGGTCCACCTTAGTCGCATCTTTACCAGAGAAGGCGCCTCCACCGTGACGTGAGTAACCACCATAGGTATCCACGATGATCTTACGACCTGTCAAACCTGAGTCCCCTTGAGGCCCACCGATAACGAAGCGACCTGTTGGATTGATAAAGAATTTTGTCTCATCATCTAGGTATGAAGCCGGAATCACTTCTTTAATGACCTTGTTAATCACATCCTCATGGATTTGTTCATTGCTGACTTCTGGATCATGTTGGGTTGAAATAACAACTGTATCCACGCGCACTGGCTGGTCATTTTCATCATATTCAACAGTAACTTGCGATTTGGCATCTGGACGAAGGTAGCTAATTTCACCAGACTTACGAAGCTCTGCCAAACGACGAACCAACTTATGGCTGAGTGATATTGGCAATGGCATGAGTTCTTCTGTCTCATCCACCGCAAAACCAAACATGAGACCCTGGTCACCAGCACCAATCAAGTCAAGTGGATCTTGGTCTGCATTTCCACGCACTTCCAAGGATTCATTAACCCCTTGAGCAATATCAGGAGATTGTTCCACCAAAGATGGGTGTACTCCTACAGTCTCCGCAGAAAAACCATACTCTGTATTGGTATAACCGATTTCTGCAATGGTGTTACGAACCACACGGTTAATATCGACATAAGCATTTGTTGAAATTTCACCAAAAACATGGACTGAACCTGTATAAACAGCTGTTTCGGCCGCAACGTGTGCTTCTGGATCTTGCTCTAAAATAGCATCCAAGATAGCATCTGAAATTTGGTCTGCAATCTTATCTGGATGCCCCTCAGATACAGATTCAGACGTGAATAATTTACGTTCTGACATAAAAATGTCCCCCCTTAAAAATATTTGTTATAGAGTTACAAAGCACTGGTAGAAGATTTCTACCACCTTATCGGGACCATATAACACTTCATTATAACACATTACCAATAATATGGAAAATCATTTTCAAAAAAGCCCATTAAATCAGCTTTTTCGGGCTATCCACTATTCAATTATACCTACTTAAATTGTTCTCAAAGTTCCTAAAAAGTTCTTAAAAAAGTTCACAAAAAAAAATTGACCCTAAAAGGATCAATCATTTACGAGTTCAGCAGGCAAGATCTAGCACCCTCACACGGTACTTTTTTATCTTCAAAAATGGTAGGTGTCCGCGTACCAATGGGTACTCGAAAACCTACCACCTACCTAAATGATAATATATCTTTAAAAATTTTCAACCCTATCTACTTTGATCAGTCTCCATTTTTAAATAATATAGTTCCAATAAATACTAAAACTCCCAGAATAAAGGATAAACTATTTGGAACTATCCAATAAGTATCTGGCGTACCTATAATGGAAATAACAAATAAGATAGCTGCCGCATTTAGGAGTCCTTTACTTCCTTTTCTCATACCTATGAAAAGTAATATAGTCGCAATCATAAAACAAATATAATGGATGGCACCAATATATAAGATCAATAGATACATGGGGTTTCCTAAAAATAAAGGAAAAATTATAATACCAAGGTGACAGACTGCTATTATAAGGGCGCTCCATAACCAAGACGACTGAAGAATAATTCTTTTTGGCGAATTTTCTTTATCATTGTTTGATCGTATCTCAGCATTCAACTGATCGTTTACATCTATCTCTCCTTCTACTTGAGGGTATTCCATCTCTGGTTTAGTTTCAAAAGATGATAGATCTTGTACTTTCACCTTGGACTCCCAGCTATCTGCAACTTTCTCAAACAAACCAAAAACACGACAAACAATATAAATCGATAAGAGAAGATAAAAGAGACCGTAAAAGCTTATACGAGAGATGAAAGAGTATACTACACCTATCTCAACAAGAGAAGATAAAACTATCAAAAGAGAAAATACTTTCTGAAGTTTATCACTTGTACTTGTGATCATAACATTAATCAGAAGTAGAAACATTAACTCCATTACAGTGTATTGCAGTGTAGAAGCGTAAATGTCACTACTCGTTCTATCCATACCAATCAATATAAATAGTGGAGAAAATAGTAGAGAAATATTTGTAGAGGCAACAAATAGTGCTAAATAAGCTATCGATGATTTCCAACCATCTTTACTTTTCCAATTGTTTAAAAGCTCCCGCATTTCTATATTCTTTATAAGCATACAAATCCATATTAAACAAATGATATTTAGCATAAAGGAAATGTCCATCAGATTTTTTGGGGAAAAAGGTGGTAAAAAAAACATAAGTAGTTGAGTAATTGAGAGGAGAAGAACAGCTATCAATCCTTCAACATTTAAACGTTGCTTCATGATTCTCCAAATTACCCAGCAAATAATCATTCCATTCCAAATAGAAAAAATACTAGAGACAGTGAACAGTGATGTGTTTTCATTTAAATTTTGGGAACTATAGCTCACTACTAGACTACTACCATAAGAAACAAGATAAAGAATTGCTTCAAGAATTAGCAGTATACAATACCATTTTTTTCTAGACATAGATTATCCTCCACTTTCTAAAAAAGTATTTAACTATTCATTTATTTAAATTATAACATAGTTTGTAATCGTTTTCTCGCTCTCAGGAATTAAAAGATAGGATTTATCACCCTACCTCCTATCATCACTCTTCATTTTTTAACAATATAGTTCCAATCAATACCAGCACTCCTACCACAAACGGTGGAATATGATTAATCACCCAAGAAGGATCACCCGCAGCAATAAATGAAAAAACATAAATAGCTGCTGCTATATAAAGAGTTGCTTTATTGCCGTTCACATTTCCATTCCAAAGCAGGATAGTTGCAATCACAAAGCTAATCATATGGATTCCCAAAAAGTACAAAAAACCACCAACCCATGATCCTAGTGAAAAGAGACCTAATAAAAGCAAAACGATATAAGCAATGGCTAGGACCGAGGCAAAAGCAAGTATTCCAGATTTCCCAATTCTCTTTTCTGAATCAAATTCACCAACAGGTGAACGAACTTCATCTGTAATCCTTTCCTCTTTCTCTTTTTTTACTGCAGAATGTTTTGGTTGATCTGACATTTCATTTCTTCCTAAAGTTCTTAGTTATCCTATCAAATAATAGCACTTTAAAGATAGACAGGAAGAATTGATTTAACTATCGCTTTGATCTATCTGAATACTTTTTATTGAGTAAAGTGGGCCATACCTATCTTTTCATTAATAGCTTTTCTCTTCTTTAACAAGGAGTGTTCCAATTAAATCCAAAATACCTAAACATAAGGGAGCAATTCGAAATATTTCCCAGTCTGGATCAAAAGCTAAGACAATAGACAGCAGATAGAGCCCAATACTCGCATGGAGAAGGCTTTTATTCCCCTTCTTCATCCCGAGTCGAAGTAAAAAGGCTCCAATCGCAAGACTGAATAAGTTTGGACCAAGGAAAATCAAAACGACAAATCCCCAAGCGCTACCCGAAAGTGCAAAGTAAGAGACAAACAATACAAGATAGATAATGGATAAGTAAAAGGCCGCTGAAAGAAGAATGGATGTAAATCCGATTTTTGTTGGATGATTCTGAATAGATGCAGCATTAAAACCATCTTCACCCATCCTACTATGTTCTTTATTTTCTTCAAAATATTTCTCTTGGTCTGGCATAGCTTTCCCTACCTTTCTTTTTTATATTTTCTTTTAACACCATTATACATGATTTCATCTATGCAATGCTATTTCTTAAAAATTGATTTGGACGGATTTCCAATTAGATTTCTGACATGTAATGAAATAGACGGGAAAGCTTCCTTAAATAAAATCTGCCTCTGCAATGGCTCGTTTTACCTCTTCAATCGGTAGATTGACCAGCTCCACTTCTTTTTCACGGTAGAGGTACTCAGCATATTCATCGATGCGGTATTGATGGATGTATACCACCCGCTTGCAACCGACTTGAAGCAATTGCTTAGTACAATTGAGACAAGGAAAATGCGTGACATAAGCTGTGAAACCTTTGGGAATTCCTCTTTCAGCTCCCTGCAATATCGCATTGACTTCTGCATGAATGGTTCGGACACAGTGTCCCTCGACCATCAAACAACCATCCTCTAAGCAATGATCCGTCCCAGAAACAGATCCATTATAACCTGTTGCAATGACCTTGTTATCCTTAACCAGAACAGCCCCTACTTTCGCCCGATTACAGGTTGCCCGATTGGAAATCAGTAAGGCCTGTGCCGCAAAATACTCATCCCATGCTAGTCGATTCTGTGTCACCTTTCGGTCCTCCATCTAATATGAATTCTGCTATCATTGATTTCATTATAGCATGAAATCAGCAAGAAAAAAAGACTGAGAAAATCTTCCCAGTCTTATAAACATTATTTACCAAGTTTTGCTTTCGCTGCATCTGCAAGAGCTGTGAAAGCTGCTGCATCGTTAACAGCCAAGTCAGCAAGCATTTTACGGTTTACTTCGATCTCAGCCAATTTCAAACCATGCATCAATTGTGAGTATGAAAGTCCGTTCAAACGAGCTGCCGCATTGATACGTGTGATCCACAATTTACGGAAGTCACGTTTCTTTTGACGACGGTCACGGTATGCATAGTAGTAAGAGTTCATTACTTGTTCTTTTGCAGTACGGAACAAGATATGTTTAGCTCCATAGTAACCTTTAGCTAATTTAAGAATACGTTTACGACGTTTGCGTGAGACAACGCCACCTTTAACACGTGCCATTTATATTTCCTCCAATATTTCCTAGAATTCTTTACTTACGAATACGCAATTATTTCAAGCGAGTAAGCATTGCTTTGATACGTTTGAAATCTCCTCCATGCACCATAGATGCTTTACGAAGATGACGACGTTGTTTCTTAGTTTTTCCGTGGAAACGGTGAGAAGTGTAAGCACGGAAACGTTTAAGTCCACCAGAACCTGTACGTTTGAAACGTTTAGCTGATGCGCGGTGTGTTTTTTGTTTTGGCATGATATTTTCTCCTTTTTTAACTTTCTGATAGATTATTTCTTATCAGTTGCTGGCGCCAATTGCATGAACATTTGACGTCCATCCATCTTAGCTCGTTGTTCGATGATCGCCACATCTTGTGTCGCTTCAGCGAAGTCGGCTAAAACTTTAGCACCAATCTCTTTGTGGGTAATCATACGACCCTTAAAGCGAATGGATACCTTCACTTTGTTTCCTTTTTCAAGGAACTTGCGAGCATTGCGAAGTTTTGTATCGAAATCTCCCTTGTCAATCACTGGGCTCAAACGAACTTCTTTCACGGTCACAACACTTTGTTTTTTGCGTTGTTCTTTTTGCTTCTTCTGGTACTCAAATTTGAACTTACCGTAGTCCATAATTTTCGCAACAGGAGGCTTAGCTTGAGGTTGAATGAGAACCAAGTCTACATTAGCGTCGTCCGCAAGTGCTTGCGCTTCGCTAAGTGGTTTAATCCCCAATTGCTCACCTTCAAGACCGATTAAGCGAACTTCACGTACACGAATTTCATCATTGATGAATAAGTCTTGTTTTGCTATGGTTTTCACCTCTCTTTTATTATTCGAGAAAAACAAGAACGGACCTGCAAAGCAGGCCCGAACTACATGATGTATTTCATTACTGAAACTTGATCCGTAGGGGCCAGGCAACTTGCGTCACAAGGCGAGAAGTTCTCACTTCTGCTTTTCTCAACTTTTATATGATATCAAGTTTTTTATTCTTTGTCAAGAATTTTTTTCGCTTTTTCTTCGATAAAGGCCACTACATCTGCAATTCCAACACCTGTCGTATCAAAATGGATGGCATCCTCTGCAGGTCTCAATGGTGAAACCACCCGGTGGCTATCTTTGTAATCCCGTTCAGCAATTTCCTTCTTCAACAATTCAAGATCCGCTGTGATGCCCTTCTCAACGTTTTCCTTGAAGCGACGTTCTGCACGTTCTTCTACAGATGCCACTAGGAAAATCTTCAACTCTGCATTTGGCAAGACAACTGTTCCAATATCGCGACCGTCCATGACGATTCCACCCTTCTCTGCAATCTCTTGCTGAAGAGCCACTAACTTTTCACGGATAGGCGCAAGCGCTGCGACCCACGAAACATTATTGGTTACTTGGTTATCACGAATTGGATGGGTAATATCCACATCGGCTACAAAAACAAGCTGCTCTCCTTCTTCCGAACGACCAAAGCTGATCGGATACTGATCCAACAGAGCCAACAAGTCCTCCACTTGCTCCGCAGACAAGTTGTTTTGCAACGCTAAATAGGTCGCTGCTCGATACATAGCTCCCGTATCCAAATAGGTGTAATCCAAGTCCTTGGCAATAATTTTTGCAACCGTAGACTTCCCACTTGAAGCAGGCCCATCAATTGCAATTTGAATTTGTTTCATGAGCTACTCCTACCGAATTTTCACTTCATCACCAGGATTGGCATACCAAGATCCTGTAGACATATGAGAAGGATTGAGCTGTTCTAATTGCGCAATGGAAATACCAGCACGCGCAGCAATGGCTGCTTCACCTTCACCAGCTTGAACCGTAATGGTTCCTTCTGATGATTTTTCATCTTTAGATTTATCGTCTTTAGCTGTTTGAGCAGCAGGCGCAGAGGATTTCTGCTCAACCTTGGTTTCTCCATTGTAGAAACCAGACATTTGTTTGGATTTGTTGCTACCTCCAGTAGATAGGAAAATCAGCAAACAAACCATTGCTACTACTATTACAAAGAAAATAATTGCTAAAATCGTCAATAGACGATCCGCCTTAATCCCATTCAATTTACTCGTTCGTTTCAATGTTTCTTCTCCATCATCATAAATATCTTCTTCCCATGGTTCTTTTGCCATGACTTCCTCCTTGTTTTTTCTCGTAAAAATCATTACAATAGAAATATGAAAGTTACGTTAATTCCAGATCGTTGCATCGCTTGCGGTCTCTGCCAAACCTATTCTGAATTATTCGATTACCATGACAATGGCATCGTTAAATTTGCTACAGAAGATGACCTCCTCGAAAAGGAAGTTCCTATCACAGACGATGTTCTTGAGGCCATCAAAGAATGCCCCACACATGCTCTCTTAAAAGATTAAGAGAGTTTTTTATTTGGTCGCATAATACATCTCGTAATAATCCACATGGATAAAGTTGTCCGTCAAGACGACTTCTCCTTTAAAATAGGGATTTAAAGCAAGTGCATTGATAAAGTATTTTTTAGGCCATTTCCGCATACAGAAAGTCCGACTGCGTGAGCCGTTATTAAAAATCAGCTTGATCGACTTCTTGTTCACTTCGATTTTTTCGATTGACTCAATCTTCACCTTGATCGGTGTAAAAGGATTGGCTGTAATAATCCGCAAAATCCCATCATCATAAATGGTAAAATAACGATGAATCCCGATCGCAAGTAAGGCCATAAACAAAAAGAACGAGAACAAAACTAGCGTCGGCACACTAGAACTCTCATACATCAAGGCCAGTCCAATAAAGACTGGAATCACTGCAATGGACCAGTAAGTCACAAGAACCGATAAGTCCGGCTGCCAATGATAATGGACCCTTCCAAATATCTTAATCATGAGCGTACCCCCATCTAATAGTTTAGCATAAAAAACAAAAAAAGGGGAGCCAGACAGTTAAAAATACAAAGATTTTTAACTGCTCGTGCTCCTTTGAATTGAATTAGTTGGTTGGAACTTTAAAGAAATCTTTTGAGAGGTAGCCTTTGCCACTAATCAAGTCATATTCAACCATTTTTAAATCATCCGCAATTTCCTGAGCTTCTCCTTCTAAAGCTTTTTTATCTACACTTGCCTTCTTCAACACTTCTGTTAAAAGCGCATAGTAAGGAGAGACTTTCGAGTTGGTTTGTTCAAAGACCATAGCAGAAAAATCACTCGAGTTGACCAAAGGATAGTCTAACTTCGGCGCATCAAAATTACTCCAAATGAAGTAATCCGTCTGATACTGACTCTCAGGGTTATTTTTAAAAGCTGACTCAGGATAGAGACCTGGCAAATGATCTCCATAGAAGACTACTGTAATCTTTTTATCCTTTTTAGAAAGACTTTCAAGGAAGGATTGAGTGACGGTGTCGGTCTGAGAAAGCATTCTCACATAAGATGACAAAGATTTGTTTTGACCATCCGAAAACCCTGGATAACTTGCACTCATATCTATAGGATTTTGTTCAGTCCATGGTGTGTGGTTCTGTATTGTAATTACAGAGAAAAATTGACTATTCTTATTAAGATTTTCTTCAATCAAACGATAGGTAGAGTCATCACTATAATTTCCACCGACATTATATCCTTTATTCCCTTTGTTTCCATAATGTATGAATTTATTGAATTTTAAATTTCCATAGATAACATTTCTTGAATAATTACTTGGGCTGGCGATGTGAATAACATCCCGATTTCTAGGATTAAAATAATTACTAATTGAAGGAAAATATTTCATTTTAGGCGCTACTTGGGTATATAGAATGGAAATGCTCGGAGAAAGGTTGTACATTGGTAATCCTGTTAAAGTTTGAAATTCCATATTAGCTGTTCCTCCACCGTATCCATCAGATTTCATCAATCCACTGGTTGTATTTTTCTTTATTTCTTGAATTTTTTTAACTGGATTTGATGAAACTTGAACTTTTTCTATCCTGGATGGATCTGAAAAGCTTTCACTTAATACATAAATTACAGTATGTTCACTGATAAATTGATTTCTAGATTTATTTATGTCGATTGATTTTAGGCGGTATTTTTCTTCAATTTTTTCCATGGAAGATTTACTGTACTTGTCAGGTTTATACATAAGCTCAGATGTTAACTGAGAAAACCAAACATAACTATTTGATTTCATTTGTGCATTAACTGTATTTCCAAACCATGCAATATCATAACGATTATTTAAGGTTGCTAATACAGGAATTTTTTCATCCATTTTACCATCTTGTCTATTTTTAAAAGAATAATAGACACCGATATAGAAAAATAGAATTAAAAAGACTGTCACAAGCCTTGCTAGTTGCGTTTTAAATACTTTTCCGTAAAGAAGAATGCCTCTAAAAAACCAATAAATGAAGGAAAGTAAAGCTAGTAACACTATCACATATAAATATGAACTAGCCCCGACAAAACCCAAAAGAGATCCTGGATTTTTTAACCAACCTAAATCACTTGGCAACAATGGTTCTTGGCGAAACTGATATTTTAAATAACTTGAAATAGAAATTCCAATAATAAGCAATATATTTATAATTGAAGCTAACAGATACTCATTGATAATAGAGTACAACAACAAAAATATAGCAAAGAAAATACTAATTTGAAACAATGTTGCCCCTGGAAAAATGTACTTCTCCATTATGATTAAATCTGCTCGAATACTATATTGAAGAAAATAATTTAATAGTATAGAGAAAACAACACTTGAAAAGATGGCTAAGCCCACTCCCGGTTTATTATTCTCTAACTCACTTATACCTTTTACAATATAACATGAAATAAAGAAAACAAAAATAATCAAAATTAAAATAAGTATATCTAACTCTAGTAAATTAGGAATCGTAAGTTTTAAAATATTATTTTTAAGAAAATGAGTAATGAAATTAGTTTCCATTACAGCATCAAAAAATTTACTATCGGTAAGACAAAAAGCTGTTAAGGAAAATGCGTAAAATATAAATGTATACTTCTCTCTATCATTTGAGATTGGAATTAGATATTTTTCAAACCATGAGAAAAATACGGAAATGAGATAATGATAGACAAAAGCAACTAGAAAAATTAATACAATATAAAATATGAAATCTACTTTTAAAAAAGAGTATTGCAAATATTTAAAAAAAGTAAACTGCTTTTCATTCAACTTTAAACTAACATCAAGTATATATGAGAAGAACAAATACAATCCATAGATTACTCCAAATTTAACAAAAAATTTCTTGTTCCAAATTTTTGATAAAAGCATACCTAAATAGATACAAGTAATTCCGATTAATAACATTGAACTATTAAAATAAGGTACTGATTGGAGACGGTAGTGAGATCTGACTGTAAATTGTATATTAATAACACTTAAAATTAACAACACAAAAGCAAGGGAGAATGAGGTGATTTTTAATATATGGTTTCTTAAATAATTATTATAAAAGCGATATATCCTGTTCAAATCCATTATCCTTTTCTTCCTATTGTTCTTTTAATTTTATTTCGAACTTTTTTTAATAAAGTGTATTTTTCTGTTTGTTCATTTTCAACAGGAAAAAATTCTATTGACGAATAGACACTATTTAAGATATCAATGGGAAATTCTGTAACTTCTCTTATTTTATTTTTTAACTGATCAGCTTGAAGAGGATGCGCCTGAATTGCTTTAACTTTTAAAACTGGAACGCGATGTTCTAATATTTTAAAAGGTTCATAGTAAGAAAAATCAGGATGAATCATCCCTTTAGACTGTTCGTTCAAAGTATTAAAAACAACTTTATAATTGAAGCCTGATTTTTTTAGTTTAGATGTCAATTTGGTTTCATAGTTATCAATTACTTGTCTAACATTTTCAAAATTTTTTATACGCGTCCAAAATTTTTGAAAAACTTTAGATGATACTACCGCTTGAGAATAAGACACAAAGTAACTTTGCACATGTTCTCGAAAATACTTCGTTTTTTTAAAGTTTGTCATTCCCCAAAAATCACAATCGATAGTTGACTCAAATGATCTAAAATAAGGTTCCAATGACCAAAGAGGACCTATACATGTATCATTCATCAATGTCACAGAATCATACTTTTCCAAATGATCAAAACCAACGTATTTCATTCCATCTCGCCAAGCTGCAAAATCAAATCCGATATTTTCTCTTTGAATAATTTCAAATATTCCAATCATTTTCAATTTTTCTATGTGATTCTGATCTAAATGACTGTTGGATATGAAAATTACTCGAGAAAAAAGTGGTCTTATTTGTTCCAATTGGTAAAGAACATGGCCACTTAGTTCGTCTGATTTATTGTAGTGAATATACAAAAGAATTCTATTCATTGACAATAGTCTCCCAATTACCGTTTCTCTGTACTAAACCTGTAGCAGAGTCTTTGGCTGATATATCATTATCTGAAATATCAGTCCGATTGATTAAAATCACGGGGGCATTGTCACCTTTAGCAAATGCCAGCATTGTATTAGTATTATCTCTTACAGAAACCTGTAATTTAACTTTTATATCATTTAGGCAAGACAAACTACATGAGTAACGAAATCTTTTTTTCCCACATCCCTTAGTCATAACATCCAAGGAATTATCATTATAGATCCAAAGGCCTCGATCAATCTCCGTCAGTGAAAATGCAATATAGGTTTGTATGTCTCGATTGACATCATAAGAAATCTCAAACTCTATTGGAGCCTCAGGTTGAGTCATCTTATCTGAAAGTAGTTTTACACTTAAATTGGTGACTGCTTCATGCTCTACTGTTACATCATCATTAGAAACTGTTTGGCTGGCTGCATTATCATAACTATATTGGTTCGCGACTTCATCAGGATCACCAACTACTTTAACAAGACCATTTTCAATTAGTACTGCCTTGTTACAATATTTCTTAACCGCATTCATATCATGAGTGACAAGAATGGTAGTTTTTCCTGACTTTTTACGCTCCATAAAGTAATCGTTACACTTACGCTGGAAGGCTTCGTCTCCTACTGCGAGGACCTCATCCAAAATCAAGATATCACCTTGGGCCTTGATCGCAACCGAAAAAGCGAGACGAACCTGCATGCCTGATGAATAGTTTTTGAGTTTTTGGTTCATGAATTCATGCAACTCAGCAAAGTCTACGATGTCATCGTACATAGCATCAATTTCAGCCGTTGAGAAGCCGAGCATAGCTCCATTCATGTAGACATTTTCACGACCAGTTAATTCAGGATTAAAACCGACACCAAGCTCGATGAATGATACCAACTTCCCATCAATCGTAACGGAACCTTTTTCCGGCACATAGATTTCGGAAATAATTTTTAAGAGAGTCGATTTCCCAGAACCATTTCGACCGACAATACCATAAAAATCTCCTTTTTGGACTTCAAAGGAAATATCACGTAAAACTTCTTGCTTTTTATAACCTTTTATTCCTTTAAAACGGTTTACTAGTGTTGTGCGTAAACTTTGAGTTGACTCTGTTGGTAACTTAAAAAATTTACTTACATGGTCTACCTTAACTGCTACATTACTTGACATTATAAAATCTCCGCAAATCGTTTCGAATTTTTATTGAATACAATTAAACCAATTACAAAAATAAATACAGGAATACAATATGGAATACAAGCTATCATTTTATTCTCAAAGATATCCCAACCACGTGGATTGACTGGATCAATAATAAAATGACGCATATCTTGTAACATTTGAGCTATTGGATTCATCATCAACATTTTGGCAACTGCTAAATGATTTCGTTGCAATAGATAGGTAATCGAATAAATAATAGGACTGGCGTACATACCTGCTTGAAGAACAACTTCCCAGACTGGCCCGATATCACGATATTTAACAAATAAGGCCGATAGAATAAAGGCACACCCCATAGCTAAGATTAACATCTCAATAAATAAAGGAATAATTATTAGAGAATGAATACCAAATGAAACATTATTTATAAGAGCAAACACAAATACTACTAAAAGATTAATAGAAAAATTTATTGCGGCTCCCAAAACTGAGGAAACAACAATTGTTTGCTTGGGGAAATTTAATTTGCGTAGCAAATCTCCTCTTGAAACAATTGATAACATCCCCATATTCGTTGCCTCTGTAAAAAATGTCCAAAAAATCATGGACAAGAGAAGACCAACAGCATAATGTGGGGTTCCATCATCAAACCTCAAAAAACGAACAAATACCACATACATGATACTAAACATCATCAAGGGTTTCAAAATTGACCAGAGGTAGCCAATCGCTGACCCCTGATAGCGTAATTTAAAGTCTGTTTTAATTAACTCTCGTAATAAAATTCGATTTTTCTGACTAAAAACGTCAAACATTATTTTCTACCTCTATATGCAAACTTTGTTAAAATCAAGGTCGTGAACACACACGTGTGAAAAGCCCTATTCTTGCGATAACTATATTTACGAATCCGTGCTAGACGTTGTCTAAATGGCACATTCATGATGGTCACAAAGTTTTCAATAATTTCTTTATTTTGGGGACTGACTGGCAGATCCAATAAATTTTTTGCTTGTTCTTGACTGGACTCGATGAGATTCCAATATTTAGCAAACAAAATATGAGGGCGGACCCAGTTTTTAACCCGTTTTCTTAAGGTTCGAGCTCCAAGAACGTTGCTACTATGTTGCCGGTACAATTCCATTGGCTGATCGATATAGATGAGCTTTCCGAAGGCAGTTGCTAGTATGGCTAAATACCAATCATGCATAAGGAGGGCATGCTTTTCTTGACCTGTCCATAATTCAGCCAGCGCTTGGTTAATCATAGCTACTCCGCCAGTTACCGTATTTTCTGTCAGCTCTTGAACGAGTTCTGTATTGGCATGATCAGACTGGGTGCGAATCATACTTTCATGTTGCACATTCAAGTTTTCATCAACCACTTTTAAATCTGTGTAGACTAGCAAAGGCACTTCCTGAGGATGCTTGGCTGCTTCTGCTACCTGAAGTGCAATCTTTTCAGGAAGCCAGACATCGTCTTGGTCACTGAAGCAATAAAGATCTGCTTTTTCATATTTCAGAAGCGCATGGAAGCTCTTAATGACACCAAGATTTTCGATGGCTCCTTGATTGATAAAGTGGATACGCTCATCCTGAGCTACCAGCTCTTGAATAATCTCTACCGTACCATCTCTTGATCCATCATCCCGGATCAAGAGTTGCCAGTCCTGATAAGTCTGGTCTTGGATGCTTTTGACCTGCTCTTTTAAATACTGTTCACCATTATAGGTGGACAACAAGATATTTACTTTCATGATAAGAATAATTCCTCGTACTCACCTACAATTTTTTCCCATGTAAAGTTTTGCTTCATATTGGCTTTAGCTCGTTGACCCCATTCAGATACATCTTTTAAAGGATCGACCTGGTCGATCAAATGTGCCAAATTCCCAGTTTCTTTTGTCCAATATTGAGCTGTATCCTTTGCGACCGTTTGGTTAAAGGAGACACCCAAAACTAAATTCAGATCCGTCTGGGCGAGAGCCTCTAAGAGACCCGGATTGGTTCCACCTACTTCATGACCATGAATATAGGCAAAGGCTTCTTTACGGATATACTTCAACAGGTCTTGATCGTAGACTGTTCCTACAAACTTGACGCGTGGATCCTGATCAAAGCCCGTTCGTGCTCGAAGATCTGCAAAATAGGGATTGCCTTCATGGTTACAAATGATGACCAAATCCCGCTTGGTGGAAGAGGACATAAATTCCCTAATAGCGGTCTCGTAATTATTTTCTGGGACAAAGCGACCCAAAATCAAGTAATAGTTTTTCTCTTGTGTCTGCCACTTCTGATAGAGTTCTCTAACCTTCCTATCCTGACTGGTCAGGCTAGTCGGAGCTAAGTCGGTTCCATAAGCAATATAGGTCGTCTTAGACCAAGGATAGGCTACCTTGATATAGGACTCTATGCCAGGATTATCAGAAATTACTAAGTCGGCATGACGCGTCATAACCTTTTCAGAATACTTGAGATAGGCTTGGATCGGTTTGGCCCACTTGGCCCGCTTCCACTCCAGTCCATCTGGATTGATATAGAATTGACCACCCATCTTATGGATCTTTCGCGCATACGGTGCTACAAAGGCCCCAATGGTATTGCCCAAAACATAAAAAATCGGCTGTTCAATTCCCTGCTTCTTAATGACCTTCAAGGCATAGTTGATGGCCATCATATCATAGGCGATGACACGCGCAGGCCCAAGCTTGGGTGCTTGAATCGTGAAACAATCGACACCCTTATAGTCAAAATGATGATAGGCTTGATCATTAGAAAGGCAAGCAACATGGTACTGGATATCTGGAGCCACTTGACGCGAAACCAACTGGTCTACAAAAGTTTCAAAACCGCCATATTGAGCCGGAAGCCCACGACTTCCGATAATAAAAACATGTTGCATATGATTCCCTTTCTAACAATTTACAATCTATCCAATTATACCATTTTCTAGGCTTTTTGCCTAATGCAAACAGAAAAGGGAATGGTATGGGAGGAATATTTAAATAAAATTCCTTTCTGTACCACTCCCTTATAGTTTAAAAATTCTAACTAAGTTTTTTCAGTCGTAATAGTTTTTTTAGAGCCGATTGAACACACTTTTTAAAAGCTTTTCTACTATTTAGAAAACTTACATCTGCCGGATTTACTTTTTTATGATTCATTTTGCTGTCCTTAAGCTTCTCAACAATTGTAGAATAAACTCTCTCAAGAGAATATCTTTCTTTCAAACTTGGAACAGCTTGTACTGCTTCAAGTTTCTCTTGATTAAATTGAGCAAGAGTATCTGAAATTGTTCTTGTTAATGCATCCAACTCACCCAAATGATACATATGGCCTTGCTCATTCATATATTCAAAGGCAGACCTGTGTCCCTCATTATCAGATAAAATTGTTGGAATGCCATTTAAAACAGATTCAACATAAACAAGACCAAACGTCTCCATACTAGATGGGAAAACCGCTATATCCTTATCAGTAATCATAGACCAAGGATCATCTACATGTCCTAAAAAGGAAACTGACTTCAGTTGATGTTCTGCGATATAATCATCACAAATTTGTTTATAGTCCTCATCCCAGCCACCTAAAAAAACGAGATCAATATCAGATTTGTCAAGTAAACCAAAAGCTTTTATGAGCTCAAGCTGGTTTTTTCTCTCCGTCAGACGGCCAACAGAAATAATACGATGTTGGTAGCTAGATTCAGTTTTTACACTTTCTACAGATTCAATATGAGTGTATGGTGCAAAAGAATAAATCTTTCTTTTAGGAAAATAATGTTGCAAATTCTCTGTCAGAGCCCCTGTTACAGCAAAAATTTCATCCGAGAAGCTATCTATAAAGTCCAATTTTTCCTTATAATAACCAAATTCCCCCTCAGGAAATTCATGAATCAACCAAAAATGTTTGACATTCTCGTAAGCTGCAGCAAGTGCACCCTGAAAAACATTGACCGTATTACTGATGACAAGGTCTACCTTGTTCTCTACAATAATATTTCGAATATCTTTAATATTCTTATTGTAAGAGTTCACTCGCATAAAATGATTACCTGGTAAGCCACCTGGTGCTTCTTCCCACCACCATTTGACTGCTGAAAGGCCATAAGTTTCAATTCCTGCATTCTGTAATGCTGTTCGATACTCTTCCTGAGAAGCGACTTTATAATCTGGAAAAACATTTAAGACACGACATCCTCTGTCCACTAGAAATTTCATCAAATTGACAATTGAAATTTCAGCACCATTATCCAGAGTCCCCGTCGGAGAAATAAATAGAACTGTTTTACTCATAGTATTCACCTACATCCAATAATAAGGAATGATCAAAAAAATGGAAATTAAATAATTTACTAGTAATGTAGCAGTTGAAATTTTTAAAACTTTATTTTGTGAGATTTCAAAATGACCTAAATTTGCTACTAGAGGTAAAAAGAGTATCAAAAATGGTGTAAAATATCTTCCTTGTGAACCCACTGAAACAGAAGCGCCATGGCCAAGAACAATGGGAGTCCATTGAAGATACATAACTGTTACAGTAGCGATGACTTGAATTGGAAATAACAAGGCTGCAAGAATTGAAAAATCTTTTGAAAAGAAATTTTTTTTATCTGCTAAAAAGATCAAAAACAATACTGCTACATCAACAAAAATCAACCATAGAGGTAACTGCAATGTAAAGTTTCCTAAAAAACCAAAAATTCCTATTGTGAGAATGGAGTTTAAGTCTCCATTTTGCTTTGCATCTACAAGTGTATTTAACAGAACATGAATATAATGAAAGAGACCACCTTCATTTCGCATTAAAAATTGTAAAATGAAACCTATTGTTATAAGTAGTAAAAGATAAAAGACAAACTTATATCTAGAAACTATAAGCTTTAATGACTTAAACGGTCTATTTAAAGTTTTTAATACACCCTTAAATTCAAATGATACAAAAGGTATCAAACCTAATAACAAAATATTATTTGGTTTTGTCGCTAGAAGCAAAATAGCAAGGCCTATTACTTGAACAAAATTACGATTGCTAAATCGTTTCGAATAGGCGAGATTCGTTATAAAACCAATAGCTAGCATCACTTCCAAGTAATTCATCACATCATAAGACAGAGATGATGCTTGTTGGACCATAATAGGTAAAAGTGATATAAACATCACGGCTATCTTTCCATACTTAAAATAGCGTATTAAAAAGTATAGTCCAAGTATGTATGCTAATGCATTAAAGATACGCCCCATATAAATGATCATACCTACTGTGGGACTAAGCCAACTTCCAATCGTCATTCCAATTAATTGAGGTATAAAAGAAATCGTTTTGAGACTAATGCCGAATCTAAATGGCTCATTCTTCATCTCAATTTTACGTGCTAGAAGTTGTTTATATTCCGTTGGTTTAACTTTATCATTGCTTGGGATCTCTTCCATCCACTTAAAGGAATTCTCCGTTGGTCTGTGTAAAGTCTCCCAAGTCATACGCGCATGATTCATTTCATCTGGAACACGATTAATCGGAAACACAAACATAAATGAGAAAATAAAAATCGTTGCTAATATAAAAAATAGATTTTCAACTTTTATCTGTTTAATTTTGTTCAAAATAAGTCACCATTTCATCTTTCTTGCTTAAGGTACAATTCTCAAGGACTGCTCGGTAAGCTGATTCTGCTAATTTTTGCCTTAATTCTAGAGATAAAACCAACGATTCTAGTTTGTCAAGCCACTCATCATCAGTAGCTAACAGCCCTGTTTCACCATCAACAACTTCATCCGAAAAAGCTCCTATCTTGCTTGCTACGGTTGGTACTTTCACCAAAGCAGCTTCAATCCACTTAATCTCAGATTTGGCACGATTAAAGATAGAGTCCACAAGCGGCGCCAAGTTAATGTCAACCTCGCTAATCAAGGCAGGCAGTTTATCCCAGTCCACATAATCGTGAGTGACAATTTGATTTTCAAAGGGCTTCATATCTTTTGGAATATCAAGAATTCCGACAATATGTAATTGAACATTACTATATTTCTTAAGCAGTTGCTTAATAGCTGGTTTAATCAATTCAAAATTCTCATTATGACTAATTGAACCAGAGAAATAACCAATCTTAACAATATCAGATGGTTGAGAATAATCTTTGATATGTTGACTACTAATAGCAATTAAGTCATCAGAAGCCAAGTTACGATTCAGCAAAACCTTACTTTGATACTTCTTCAACTCCTCTTGCAACTGGTTAGTTGAAGTAATGGCACCATCACAGTTCTCTAACATATAACCGTAATTACGAACCCCAGCATCATAATTTCCTTTTTCAACCGGATCAAGACCTTGCGTATAACTTAATTGGTCCGTGTAAACCGTATCAAATACCAAATCATCTATATCAAAGAAAACAGGTTTTTCATAATCCTTAGCCAAATGGCAGAGACGCAGAAGTTCAGGCGAAATTGGAGAACGATAAATAATAATATGACTAGCATTTTGAGCCATCGATAGTTGGAATTCAGATAGGTTAACAACTTTGACTGCAAAGCCATGCTTACGTAATTGTTCTGCCTTATTCAAAACACGGTAACGGGTACATTGCGGAATAATATTTTCAACCCCATCAATCAGTAGAATATATTGATCACGTGGAATATCCTTAAACTTATTCACGATATCTTCAAGAATTGACACTGGGTAATCCGTTTTTTCTGCAACAAACTCTAACAAGTCAGGGACTTCTGACTCACGGTCTAGACCTTGCCACAAGAATTGCTCCTCATCGTAATTTTTCAAAGCTGTGTATTTAACCAAAGGGCTACCTGCTTTAAGCATCCTCAACGGATGAATATACATAGCAGAATCCTCGTATTCTTGCACAACCGCATCATAACGATAACCCAAATCAGCAAAATACTTGGTAAAACGAGTCTCATGTCGACCAATAGCTTTATCACGAGAATCTGTATCAGTCAAATCTGTCCAATAAGAATAAAAGGCATCATCATTTAACATGAGCTTTTCAATAACTAGAAAATACGACTGAAGGTGCTTAGGAATATAGCCATATGGATTCTCTTTAGTAACATCTTCTTGCTCTTCTCCAAATGAAATCCCCCAGAAATCAAGATGCCTATCAGTCATCTCTTTACAAAGCTGAGACAAATCACTCATTGGTCCAATATTGGTATCATTTACCAAAAACAGTTGATCGTAATCTTTAAGCTTATCTTTGCCAAAAGCAAAAATTCCCTCTCTAAAGGCTGCTGTATCATATCCTTTATTGTCACGAGTTAAAACCTGTCCATAAGATTTAAGATTGTTGACATCCTCAACACAAAGAGAACCATTCACAACAACAATGACCTCATCCATTAACGGAGATAAAGCCTGTAAAAAACGTAATTTGTATTCTTGCAACCGATTTTCAGATTCGAAAATGACATAGACTAGCGCTCTTTTACCAGTAAATGACAGAGCAGACCGTTGACTATTTCTAAGACGACGTAACCGACGAACCTTAAGTGGGGTCACATGACGACGTAATCTAACAATTTTCTCCTTTGTAGCATTTAAATAAGACTTGATTTTTCGTGGATTTTTTAATAAAACCTTCGTGATTTTAATAGGTTTAATCAAAGAATTCCCTATACGATACGAAAGAGAACTTCGAATCAGTTGTATTTCTTTACGAGCCTCTTTCAATTCTACTACTTGCGTTTGACTCTTACGATGAAGTTGTTTCTGCTTTCTTTGTAATTCTTTTACATATTCAGAAACATCATTATGGTGACTTACTAAACTTTCTAAACGATCTTCTAAAGTCATGAGATTATCACAAACTGCTTTATAAACCTCATGAGGAAGTTTATCCAAATACTTCTCAAGGATCTCAAGATATATTTCATAATGATATTTGACTGAATTACGTAAAGAAATAGATCCTGTTTCAAACACACGATAGTTAAGCTTAGTATTTGGTTGATATACTGCTTTAGCTCCATTATCAATAATGAGATTCAATAAAAAGTCATAATCTTCAAGTTTTTTACGATTTAGATTTTCATCATATCTAGCATTTCCAATACTATTTCTACGAATCAAAGAACAATTATCAATGAAACTAGCATTTAGAAAAGCAGTTAAGTCGAATTCACGACTTTTAAGATAGAACTCCTCTTTTTCAGGATTAAACAGATCACAATATGCAATATCAGCATTTGTCTCGATCAATTTACTATACAACTGCTCAATATAATCCATATCTAGGTAGTTATCGCTATCTACAAACAGCAAATAGTCTCCATTGATTAGACTAAGACCCATATTCCGATTTTTTACAACACCTACATTTTCATGAGATTCAAAGTTTGTCACGAAAGGTGAATCCTTCAAAACCTCTTGGATAATTTTAGTTGAACCATCCGTCGAACCATCATCCAAAACAATTAACTCGATATTTCGATAAGTTTGATTATAAATACTTCGCAAGCATTGCTCAATATACTTTTCGTGATTATAACAGGTCACAACCACCGATATTAAATTATTCATTGTTCCCATCCATTTTGTTTAACAAAATATCAATTAGTACTTGATAGCTACTAACATTACTAGCTTCAAAGATTACGTTAATAACTAATCTTTGAAGGTGCATACCACCTCAATTATACTATAGTTTAAACAAAAAAGAAAAAGTTATCTTGATATTAAGAAACAAAAAAAGCAGAGCGAATCTGCTTTGTGTTACTATGTTATTCATTTATACAATAGTAATTTTTTGTTTTAGTTCTTATATAGATTACTAAAAATATCAAAGTTGAAAATAGAGAAATAACAAACGAAAGTTTAGCTAACAAAGTGTAAGAATATGTCACTCTTAAAATATGGTTTCCTGGAGGAACTGCTACAGCAGTTGAAGACCATTCATTTAAAGAACTCACTACTTCTCCACCATCCAAATATACTTTTTGACCTTTATAAAAATAAACTGGGAGGTAAGCTATCTCCGATTTGTTATGGCTATTACGAAGCTGGAATGTTGCAACATTAGCTGAATAATTACTTTGTACGCTATTAACTAACTGTTTACCTAAATAGACCTCGTGTTGGACAACTCTCCACCTTGGATCATCAGGAACAATATTTGTCTTAGTTCCTTCACTTATTTCATTTGTATAATCTGGAACAAACACAGAATGTGTTAAATGATAATAATCATTTCTCTTAGATAACTCTCTAAAAGCAACTTTGACCGGTTCTTCAGCAAGAAGCTTAAATGTCTTTATCACACTAATAGTATTCATTGAGATGGCTAGAATAATAAACGAAATATAAATATATTTCCTTAATTTTAAAAGGACAACAGCTAATAAATAAGATAAAAACATTGTTGTAAAGCCATTTAAACGCCATGGAAATTGTATTACTTTAAGCAAAGCTAAAGGAAATTTCTCCCAATTAACTAAACAAGTAGTGGCTAAAAGTAAGCATAAGCTAATTACAAAGAGCATACGCCATATTTTTTCTATATATCGTAATCTGAAGCAGATAACTACTACAGAAATAAAAAGAACAAATCCAACTTGTTTATCAAGTTGATTGACTAAGTTAGCTATAATCAACTGTTTGAAATTAAACAGTTGATTATTTAATGAAAAGGTAACTGGAGAAGACAACTTTGTAAATAGTATTTGTTCAATTAGTGGAACTATTTGAAATAATGACATCAAAGTACAAGATAATATTGCATTAATAAGAGCCATTATACGCTTTTTTCTTTTATCAGCACAAATCAAAAAGATAAAAAAGAAAAATGTAAGTAACAAAGTAGCTATGAAAACAGATAATAAATGAGAGTAGACAAGCAGTGTCATACCAATAGATAACATTGGCCATTTTCTATAATCACCTTTAAAAATCTGGTATGCGCCAGCAAATATCAAGGGTAAAAATGCCATGGCTAAAATTTCACCCGTGGCAAACCTAATTAAAATATTATAACTACGATATGTACTAAATGTATATATAATTGCAAATAAATAACCAACAATTTTTGATTTTGATATACTAGTTGCTGAGTAAAAAGAAATAGATAGTGTTATAAATGTTATGATAAACAGATAAAAATACCAAGCAAACCATATACTATGAACAAAACTAAAAATTATATAAAAAGGGTAATAGATTAAAAATGGGTAAAAGAAATTAATTCCCTGACCACTATTGTAGAATGTCTTAAAATTAATTGGACTATCAAAAATATTTGATAGACCTAACATTCTATCTAAGTGAAAATGTAAGTCATCACCATATAAACTTCCTTTTGAAAACAAAAAAGGAAAAATAAAAATAAGTGAAAATATTATCATGATCAAATAAGGTTTGACTCTGTTAAAGATATTATTTTTCATCTATTTTATTTCTCCTAATTATTCGAATTCTGACTCTTCACATATTGTCTCATTAGCAACTTAGCCATCCATTTGGGCCAGAATAGTTGATACATGTATAAGTCTTCTTTACTACGAGTGTTATCCGCAATGGTTTTTGATGTTTCAGACTCTCCATGAATCCGGTGACACATAAGCTTGTCAGATACATACGCAAAACGACCTTTATACTCGCTGATCTTATACCATGCGTACCAATCCAAACTCACTCTCATTCCCTCATCAAAATAGAAATTCTTCAATTTTTCAAGATTGTAGGTGACAGCTGGACAACAAATTGGATTTCCAAAAGCCATCACACGGTTACGCCAAAAATGACTAGCCGGAAAAAGATTCAAGGTTTTTAACATCAGGGTTTTGATTTTCAGATTCGTATTAGCAGGAATTTTATGGCCGTCTTTTTCTTCAAAATAATCAGAATAGCCAATTAGCACATCAGAATTCTTTCCCATTTTTTTCAATACTTTTTCTGCATATTCTGGCTCATAATAATCATCCTGATGGGCGATGGTAGCATATTTCGTTTCTACGAAAGACATGGCATTGTTCCAGTCCTTGCCAATTCCTCCACCTTGTTTGGTATAAAATGGAATATCATAACGTTGGCAAAGTTCCTTAATCGAATCTAGTGGCGTTGAACTATAGCAGATAATTTGTGATTGGAGAGTTTGATTCTTCAAAGATTGAATACAGGCTTCTAGATAATCACTTTCTCCATAAGCACAAATTACCCAAGTATGATTATCCTTCATTCTTTTCCTCTTTCTCAACAACATGACTCTTTAGAATTGATAATTCTTGCACTAAATACTTGATCTGCTCTTTTTGTTTCGACAAGGTCATGGTTTGTAAAAATGCAATAACCAACAGGAAAAAGATAGTAAGAGACAATAGAAAATTGGATGTCAATTCAAATCCAAGTAGTCTGGCAAAGTAGCCAGGAATCGAATCAAACACTGCGATTACTATCATCACAAAACTGATGATAATCCACATGAAGGCCTGTTCAAATAATATATTATTTTTGTTGATATTGCGAATGACTAAATAAAGGAAAAAAATTGAGGCTAGCAACATTACAATAGATAAAACGGACATCATTCACTCTCCCTCATAAAAGCTGCGATTAGAATCGATGAACACACTTCAAGCATATAACGAATCGATTTGATTGGCGTAATGGACGAAACGCCTCCTGTACGCTCAAACATATTGGCAGGTCGTTCAACTACTCGATACTTACGTCTCAAAATATGAACAATCGTCTCTGGTTCCGGATACTTGATAGGATAGCGCTTAGCGAACTGCTTGATAATAGCTTTGTCAGCCAAACGGTAACCTGATGTTGTGTCCAAGACTCTTTGACCTGTTGTCCATTTTATGAGGTTGGAAATCACACTAATTCCAAACCTTCGCATAAAAGTCGTTTGAAACTCTGACTTAACATCCCCAACAAAACGAGAACCAATAACGAGGTCTGCCTCATTTTTTCGAATTGGATCTAAAAGGTCTGACAAAGATTCAATATCATGCTGACCATCACCGTCAAATTGAACTGCTACATCATAGTCATGCCCTAGTGCATATTTGTAGCCTGTTTGAACCGCACCGCCAATTCCAAGATTCATAACCAGATGAACAGCATTAAAATGGTTTTCTTCTAGAATTTCTTTTGTCTTATCTGTTGATCCATCATTGATCACAACATAGTCCAAATCAAAATCAACTTTCTTGCGGTAATCCAAGATACTTGTTACCGTGTCGAAAATACTTTCCTCCTCATTGTAGGCAGGAATAATCATTAAAACTCTCAACTACTTCTCCTTTCCTTTACAGTATAATTTTGAAAACAGTGAGACAAGTCTCAAGCGCTCGAAGGTTCTAAAAGCCAATACCGAAACAACGGTTTGCATTCGTTCTCCTGTTATCTCCGATGATAATGGAGTTAAACTTGAGTCTATATTTTCTTTAGAAATCCACTGCTTAATCTTTTTATATTGATCCATAAATGATAAGCTAGAGGCTGCTCTTCCAGAAAAAAGTAAGTACCAAATATAATAGCGTTTGATAAAATAACGAATATATTTTGAATCACCAGCAACTTGAAGTAGGTGGCTCAAGAAGTACACAATATCTATATTCGGGTTAAACCCTCTTTGTGATGTATTTGAAATACTTTTCTCGTTGAAAAACCAATTGTAGCCATTATAATCAATTATTTTTATCTTTTCCGTTAAATTGTAAGCTGATAACGTAAAAATAACATCCTCACCAATTGGATAATCAAAAAACTCAATCTCATTATCGATTAAAAATGAAGTTTGATAGATACGTGCCCAAGGTGCAACTATCATATACTTAGACCATTCTGACTGTGTGAGGTCTTGCTTGAAAAGTGTCTTCAAGTCCTGATTAACACGCTTATAGCCACCAAGAACAATATCTAATTGTTCTTGGTGAATGGCATTGTAAAACCGCTCTAAATAATCAGAATCAACAAAGTCATCATTATCAATAAAGACAATATACTCACCCTTAGCCAGGTGTATTCCTTTATTTCTCGTTTTAGCAACTCCCTCGTTTTTTTTATCGATAACTCTAATAAAGTTGTGAGCAGAAGCATAAGTTTGCAAAACCAACAAGGAGTCGTCTGTGGAACCATCATTTAAAAGAATAATTTCAAAATCCCTAAAGGTCTGATTCAAAAGCGAATCTAAGCATTGTTTAAGTCCCTCTTGTGCATTATAAACAGGAATTATGACTGTAATGGCTGGATTATTCATTCTTTCTCTTTCTAACTTATCTTATTTATAAAATCTTAGTAGGTAAGAAAATATTTTTGTTGAAATATTGATTCCAAAAATATTAGTAAAAATACCAGTCAACTTAAAAGCCTTATTCTCAATACGGTTCGAAGCCTTTAACAAGTATTTATATTTTCGTAACAATTCCTTTATCTCTATATTTGAGAGATAGGATTTAGCATAAGGAAAAATTGAAATATAAGAAATTGCAAAATAGGTCGTCAAAGCTTTTTGTTTTGTATCTGGCAACTCAGACACATCAAACAAGCCACGCTCTATTCCTCTCAATGTATCCAACACATTTGCTTCTTTTACTATATTCGTTAAGCTTCCTGCTCTGTTTTGACGGTACATATATTGTGTGCTTGTTAGGACTGAAAAACTCTCCACTAACTTTAGTATGTAGGAACAATATAAACTATCTTCTGATACCAAGTCCTCTGGAAAACACAGACCGTTACTTATCAACTTTTTAGAAATACACTTATTCCAATTTGGACCGTTAAACAAACCAAAATTAGTTGCTGTAAGCAAGTTGTTCTGACTAGAAATAGGAATTTCCTTTATTTCCTTGTCGTAATAATAACTGTAACCGAAGATAATTACATCAACAGCCTTTGCTTTAATTTTGGTAGCAATCGCATCTAAAAACTGCGTATCGCTCCAAAAATCATCGCCATCTAGAAATAAAAGATAGTCACCAGAAGACTTACTAATTCCAGTATTACGCGCCTTTGATGCACCACCATTACTCTGGTGGATTACAGCCACTTGATGATAATTTTTCGAAAGCTCATCTGCGATAATACCTGTATTATCTGTCGAACCATCATCCACAATGATTATTTCGTAATTTTCAAACGTCTGTCTTAGTATACTCTGAACACAGCCCTCCAAATAGCTTGAAACATTGTAAGCAGGGATAATAACAGAAAATTTCATGTCAATTATTTTTTCCTTCTAAAAATTGTGTATGGATTTGTTACAAAATAAATTACTAGAGAAGCAAGTAACCAGGCTACCATTGAACAAAGAAATGATAGGGATGCCCCAAAAATCTCAAATTTAGAAACTAAAGGCTTTGCCGTTAAGAGTGACACAATGTAACCAACGACAAATGAAATCACTAGAAAATGTTGCTTTCTAAATATTGTCAAGATATTATCACATACTGTTGAAAAGGTACTTGCAATCCCCCCTAATAACAAAACTACAAAACTAGTTTGATACTGTTTTAAATGGGTTCCATATACAATATCCAGTGCTGGAATTGCTATAAAAGCACCAATAAGAAAAATGAAGGTACAGGTACCAAGTAAAATCTTGAAGAGATTATTCTTGTAAGTTATAAAATGCGATATTTTCCTTTCCTCCAAAAATACAGCAAGCTGGGTAATCATTGGCCTAAGAAAGACAATCATCAGATTCATAGCAAAAATAGGGGTAAACAAAATACTGAAATCTCTTTGAACACCATTACCAATTAGTCCCTGGTTAAAAATATCATTCAATGCATATTTCGGTTGGTTATATATTGAAACCAGCAAAAAAGCATTAATAAATAAAGGTAAACAATCTTTCAATACACTAATAATATTGCCAAGCTTAACACTGAAAGGGTTCAATCTATGGAAAACCTTTGAATGAGGATAGTCAAATAAAGCAATGAATACGAATGAACTGATTGTTTGTGAGATGACAGACCACAAAAGATATTTAGTAATTACTAAAGTTAGAGCAAAGACAATTGTTGAAAGGGTATTTCTCAGAAAGAGAGACTTCCCGGCAATATCCAAACGTTCCTTCTGCTGAAATAATCCTTGAAAAACATCTGATAAAGCTTCACTAACTCGGAAAAAAGAGACCCAAAATATGATTCCAACATTTGAATGCGTATTCGGATTAAAAATGAGATACATTACTAAAAGAAGAACCATAGCAATGTTTGAAAGTATCCTCGTAACAAAGTAGGTATCAAAAGAATACTTTTCTCTTATATCTGTTGCTTGGAAGTCTCTGACTTGAAAACTAGCGACAATAACAAATAGGTTTGCAATCGCATAGGCAAAACTGTAAACATCCGCCGAAGCACTATTCAAAGTACGTGTAACAATAAAAAGAAGTATAACAGAAACAGCTGCTGAAGACATACTTCCTAAAATATTCCAGAAAAAAACCTTTTGGGGAGTTACATTTTCCAAGTATTACAACTCACTTTCAATCAGTATATTGCTTTTATTATACCATAAACCCAATAAAAAAGAGAGGTGGCACTAATGACCAAATTCCCAAAAGTTAAGTCTGTCTTTTCTAACTTTTGAGGTAAGGTCATAAACACTTTACCCTCTTTTGAAAACATTATTTCACTTCTTGTTTATAGAACTCTTTTAGAGCATCTTGCCATGTTGGGATGAAAAATCCTGTAGCCTTTGCTTTAGCCAAGCTCATTGTAGAATTAAGTGGTCGTTTCGCCTTAGCTGGGAATTGGCTGGAATCCACTGGCTTCACTTCTACATCCGTATCTTTTAGGATTTCAACTGCAAAGTCATACCAAGTTGTATCTTCTTCTGCATCATTAGACAAGTGGTAATAACCATAATCTTTACGATTTTCAGCTAAATAGGTCATAAACTCTGCAAGAGTACGAGTCCAAGTTGGACGACCGTGTTGGTCATTAACGACCGTCAAAGTTTTGTGAGTCTTGGCTAAGTTTTGCATGGTGAAAACAAAGTTCTTACCGTAGTTACCAAATACCCAAGCTGTACGAATGATATAGAAGTTAGAGACATGCTTCTCAACCAGTTCTTCCCCCATGCGTTTGGTACGTCCGTACTCTGTTTGAGGATCTGGTTGATCATCTACTTCCCATTCTTGTCCCACTGGCTTTTTACCATCAAACACGTAGTCTGTTGAAATATAGACCAAAGTTGCACCGTGCTTTTCAGACGCTTTCGCTACATTTTCCGTACCGGTCACGTTGATAGCATAGTCCAGCTCTTTTCCTTCATCTTCAGCAGCATCCACTGCAGTATAGGCAGCACAGTGGTAGACTAAGGTTGGTTTTACTTCTGCAAACACTTCGTCTACCTTCTCAGCATTTGTGATGTCCATCTCTGCTACGTCTACTGCTACATACTCTTCGTTGCGTTCGTCAAGAAGGTGACGAAGTTCAGTTCCGAGTTGGCCATTTGCACCTGTTACTAAAATCATGGTAAAATCTCCTTGAAAATTTATTTTAGCATTTGTTAATATTAAGTATATTTATTATTCATTACCCAACTGAATTCTATTTCATTATAACAAATAATTGATCATCTTTAGATAAAATATCGTATAATTTTGTAGTTTCTAGTTTTCTATAAGTAGAATCTATCTGATTTACATCAAACATTTTAAAATCAACATCTAGTTTCGTTAAGCTATTAAATCGCATTGTCATATCCCAGGAAATATTTGTATTTGGCATAATTAGGCTACGAATCATGGGGTAAACAAGAGCTGAATTTTCGTATATAGGTGAATTTGATATAAACCTATTAATATTAACTACCCTATTTTGCGCTGAAACATACTTATTAAGAGTACTACCTAACATAACACTCTGTGTTTCGAATACTTTATTTTGTTGCTTTAAACTATCAACATAAATAAACGAGAATGACAACGCGTAGTATACACTCAATAATGTTAGGAATTTTTTTGATATTTCAAAGTAATGAACCTTAGTAGAAATCCCTAAAGTTACAATCAAGATGATTGATGAAAAGATTCCCAATCCATATTCATATCTAGGTCTTAAAAGATAGAACTTTTCTAAAAGAATTAGGTAAGAACCATAACTAAAGATACAGCCTAAAAATAACCAGGAAATTACTAAAACTGTTTTTGTCAATTTCTTTTCTTTACTTATCAAATAAACAGATATGATTAAAAAAATAACTAAAACGGCAGCAAGAACTATCCAAATATTCGAACTTTGAAGGTAAATATTTTTTAAATATCCCTTTGCATTATTAAATAACGTAGCTGGAATATCTAACAATCTAGGAATCCTACCTTGATCTGCGAAAATTGGAGGCTTAATTGTAATTTGAATTTTATATAAAATCATACCTAGAATATACGATACAGATGATATAACAATCATTTGTATATTCAATTTATTATCATTTAGAAACTCTAAAAATACTAAGGTTAGGACAATCAAAATATAAATCCCTGAAGATGCTTGATAAGAATTACACATTAGAAAAATACATAATATCGAGCTCAGACTAAACAATTTGTTAGACTTCAAAAAAATGAATGGCAAGACAGACACAAATACACTCAAGGACATGAAAGGATTATCGAATCTAAAACTCAATGGCTCCAAGAACCAAGGATTTAAACCAACAATAGTTGATGATAGTGCAGTGAACCAATCTATCTTCTTATAGGGAAATAAAATAAATAATAATAAAATACTTGTAATACTTAGAACAATAGACGAAATAATATTTGTTGTCAAACCAGGGTCAGTTAAGTGTGGTCCACCCTGAATAAAACGAGATGTTATTTCACTAAAATATCGGGAATAATGTTCAGAAAATCCTGTGTAGCCTTGAAGTTGTCGACCAATATCATCAATATAAGGAAATTCTGCTAAACTAATATTTATATTTACAAGTAAATAGATAACAAAAATGAGGTAACATGCAGCTCTATTTCTTTTTATAAACTCAAAAAGATTCTGAAATATTGATTTACATACCTCAACCATTCTTTATTCCTCCTCTTTCACAACATAAACTGGCCGTTTCTTAGTTTCCATAAAGATCTTACCAACATATTTCCCTAAAATCCCAATGGTTAATAATTGGAAGCCTCCAAGGAAGAGGATCACCGTCATGAGAGACGGCCAACCTGAAGTTGGATCTCCAAACACTAAGGTACGGATCACAATCAGAATCACCATGATAAAGGCCAAGATCCAAGATAACAGTCCACCAATAAAGGCAATGTTTAGTGGGGCATCCGAGAAATTGACAATCCCTTCAATCGAGTATTTAAAGAGGGACCAAAAGTTCCAAGACGTCTCTCCTGCCACGCGCTCAACATTCTTGTATTCTAGGTATTCTGTTTCAAATCCTACCCAGGCAAA
Source organism: Streptococcus sp. IMAU 99161 (assembly GCF_014435245.1). Lineage (NCBI taxonomy): Bacteria > Bacillati > Bacillota > Bacilli > Lactobacillales > Streptococcaceae > Streptococcus > Streptococcus sp. IMAU 99161. The sequence continues at coordinate 152,952 of NZ_JAAPAW010000006.1, forward strand.
AATTCCTTTTGAAAAGCGATTGTATTCTGATAACTCTAAAATCGCATCGACCATGGGACGGCGCATCAAACGGAAATCACGCGCACCATCAACCATTTCTACTTGGCTGATATGATTGATCAATTTATAAAACATCCGTGCAAAGAATGAGCGAATCGGCGGTTCACCATCACGGGTTACCCGCCGTGTTCCGACACAGTCCAATTCCGGGTTTTCATCCAATTTCTGCTTCATTTGAACCAATAACTCTGGAGGATCCTGTAGATCTACATCCATGACAGTGACGAATTCACCACTAACTCGCTCAAGTCCAGCATAGAGTGCGGCTTCTTTCCCAAAATTCCGAGAAAAAGAAAGGTAATGCACATTTGAATCTGTAACATGTAACTTTCGAAGTACAGATAGCGTACTATCGGAAGATCCATCATTTATAAAAATATATTCAAACTTTTCTCCCATCTCCACCCGAACACGTTCCATTTCTCGATAAAATAATGGAATCGATTCTTCTTCGTTAAAACATGGGACTACAACTGATAGGGTCATTGCTTACTCCTTGACTTATTCACTTTCTATTGTAACAAAAAACTCTCATAATCCCTAGCATTTTTCATCCCGCCCTTCCCTCTTTTCATGTTATAATAGGATGAAACATTCGATGGAGGATTGATGATGCTAAGGCTTGGAATTATTGGAACGAGTTGGATTTCACAGGAATTTATTAAGGCAGCGCACTTGACTGGGCGCTATCGCATACAGGCGGTGTATTCAAGGCGTTTAGAAACTGCTCAAGACTTTTGTAAACCTTATGATTCTACTTCTTGCTACACGGACTTGGTGGACTTCTTGAACAGTGATTTAGATGTCGTCTACATTGCGAGTCCTAACGCCCTTCATTTTTCTCAGGCCAAGCTTGCTATTCTAGCAAAGAAGCATGTCATCATTGAAAAACCGGCGGTGACGAGTCCTTCTGAATGGAAGGAACTGGTGAAGCTGGCTAGAGAACACCAGGTCTATCTCTTTGAAGCTGCCAGAAATTACCAAGAAGCAGCTTTTCAAGTCATTAAAGATTTTCTATCCGGTCAAGAAATTTTAGGCGCTAACTTTACCTTTGCAAAATATTCTTCCAAGTTACCTGCCCTTCTTGCTGGTGAGATGCCGAATATTTTCTCAGATATCTATGCAGGTGGTGCCTTGATGGATCTTGGAGTCTACTGCCTCTACCTAGCGATTGGTTTCTTTGGAGGGCCAGTCTCAAGCCACTACACCGCTCAGCAATTACCAAATTCGGTTGATCTCTATGGTCAAGGTGTCCTCATCCATCCAGAGTTTCAGGTTGCCATACAGGCGGGGAAAAACATCACCAGTCATCTACCAGCTGAAATCTACACAAAGACTGGAACCTTGACTCTAAATGCTGTGGCTGCAATTAACCAGGCTCAATTCATCAGCCATTCTGGAGAAATCTTCGACCTCCCTATTGAGCCATGTACTCACGTAATGCAAGAAGAGGCGGAAGCCTTTGCGCTGGCAATTGCTGGCCAAAAAGATAGCGTATATCTCGAATGGTTACAAACTGCGGAACAAGTCCATGAGACCCTCTACCAGATGCGTCAAAGCGCTGGAATTCACTTTAAGGATGAAAAAGAATGAAAGAACATTTCCCAAAAAGCTGGTTAGACCAGCTAGAAACACTAGGTTTTGATACCTTCACTGACATTCAGGAGCAGATCTTTTCTCCCATCTATGAAGGGGAGAATGTTTTAGGGATCAGTCCTACCGGTACTGGTAAGACACTTGCCTACCTCTTTCCAAGCTTGCTCAAACTCAAACCGAAGAAGGCCCAACAACTCTTGATTCTAGCTCCTAATACGGAGTTAGCAGGACAAATTTTTGATGTCACCAAGCAATGGGCAGAGCCTCTTGGTCTCCAGACCCAACTCTTCCTGTCAGGATCCAGTCAAAAACGGCAAATCGAACGCCTCAAAAAAGGACCTGAAATCTTAGTCGGTACTCCTGGTCGGGTCTTTGAACTGATCAAACTGAAAAAAATTAAAATGATGAATGTGGATACCATCATTTTAGATGAATTTGACCAGTTACTGAGTGATTCTCAGTACCATTTTGTTGATAAAATCAGTCACTATGCTCCTCGTGATCATCAATATATCTATATGAGCGCGACAGCTAAGGTCGATCCAGACCAATTAGAAGAAAATACCATCCAATTGACAGTTGATGGAGTTAGCTTAGACAATATTCAGCATTTTTATATGCAAGTGGATCAGCGTGACAAGGTCGAACTCCTCCGCAAACTCGCCCACGTCGAAGACTTTCGTGGCCTTGCCTTCTTCAACAGCCTATCTGATCTAGGAAGTGCAGAAGAAAAGCTGCAATACCGGGGTGTAGAGGCCGTGTCGCTTGCTAGTGATGTCAATGTCAAGTACCGTAAGGTCATCCTGGAACGCTTTAAGGAGCACCAGCTAACCCTTCTACTTGCGACTGATCTGGTAGCTCGTGGAATCGATATTGACCATCTGGAATGTGTGATCAACTACGATCTCCCTCGAGACAAAGAAACCTACACCCACCGAGCTGGTCGTACGGGACGGATGGGCCGTGAGGGCTATGTGATTACCCTAATCACCCACCCCGAAGAACTCAAAACCTTGAAAAAGTATGCTTCTATCCGAGAGATTGTCCTGAAAAATTCCCAACTCTATCTCAATGACTAACAAAGAGGCTAGGACAAAAGTCCTAGCCTCTCAATTATCTTTGGAGTGTCGAGCAAGACGCAGTGGTTGAGTGGGCTCTACTACGCTGATTTCATCAGCTTTTACAGCCCTACTCAACTGTGC
>NZ_JAAPAW010000006.1:155854-165451 GCF_014435245.1 Streptococcus sp. IMAU 99161
AACGACGAAATCGAATTCTAACGAATTACCGATTTCTGTCCCACTCTCTTTTGCTTAATTTCGATTGTAGTAAATGCGATGACTTTCAAGTTGGTAATTCAACAATTCATCCACCGTAACAAAGGTGTAGCCTTGTTCTTTGAGGTAATCTAGAACCGTCGGCAAAGCATCAATCGTGGTCTGGTGAACATCATGCATGAGAATGATCGAACCTGGTTTGACTTCTTTCTTCACTTCATTGAGAATGGAAGTTGTATTGTGGTTCTTCCAGTCTAAACTATCCACATCCCACATGATGAAGGACTGGTCTATGCCATATTGGATGGCGTTATTGATCGCTCCATACGGTGGACGGGTAATCTTGGTTTGCACGCCTGTCGCTTTTTGAATCGCTTCTTGCGTATCCAAAATCTCCTTTTTCGCATCACTCAAACTCAATTTCGGTAATTGCGGGTGATCCCAGGTATGATTCCCAATTTGGTGACCTTCTTTACGGACTTGCTTAGCGATATTTGGATAAGCGTCGACATTTTTACCAACCATAAAGAAGGTGGCCTTGGCATTGTACTTCTTAAGGATTGAGAGAGCTTGTGGTGTCGTCTTGGGATCTGGCCCATCATCAAAGGTCAAAGCAATCATCTTTTGACGGCGCTCTTCAATATAGGATTGGTACGATTCAAGATCTTCAGGAAGCAGGCGATCGGTATCGATCACATCATAGAATTTGGAAAGTGGAACCTTGAAGGTATCATCCCCCTTAACCTTAGAGGGAAATGAAATGATGAAATTTCCTTTTTCATACTGGAAAGTCCACTGGCTCAAATCCATTTCTGAAAAATGCGCCACCATTTGATCAATACTGGCCTCATCTAGCTGACGAAACGAAAGATTGGTTTTCAATTCGTTTAAGAAAATCTGCTTTGCTCCATCTGGATCAGCGAATACCTCCGTCAAAGTCAAAGGATTATCCTCATCATCTAAATAGAATAAAGGCAATTTCACAGTTTCATCTTTGATGAATTGTCCCTTTTTATACTGGTATTCCGCCCGTTTAATCTGAATCGGATGGTAGCCAACAAAGGGAGCTTCTATTTCTTCACTATGGTAGAAAGTCAGATGCTCTGGCTTCTTGGTTTTTTCGTCCGATCCCAAACGTTTGAGGTCTTCTGATATCTTGTCTTTAATGACAGTGATGGGTTGCCCATCTCTTGTAGGAAAATAAGCCGTCACATAGGACGTTCCTAAAATCCCTTCTTGGACTTGTGCTTTTTTCCCTTTTTCTGTATCTCCTTCTAACTGTACCACTTTCGAAAATTGGTCTTGATAGGCCTTATTTTCACGAATGGTTTGGATTTTACGGTATCCAATAAAAAGGATAGAGAGTAAAAGGAGATTCACGATGACTAATAATATGGTTCTTACAGGCTTTAATCTCATGACTTTATTATAGCAAATTTCTTTCCAAAAAACATTTCTTTTTTATACAGGTACACATCAAAAAAGGTGAGGCTGGGACAAAAGTCCTAGCCTCTTAATTGTTTTGGATTGTCGAGCAAGACGCAGTGGTTGAGTGGGCTCTACTAGGCTGATTTCATCAGCTTTTACAGCCCTACTCAACTGTGCGGAGGTTCGAATTCTAACGAATGACCGATTTCTGTCCCACTCTCCCTTTTCTATTCAACCTTTTTATTTTTCACGGATTACTTCGACTTTGTATCCGTCTGGATCTACCACAAAATAATAATTTGGGGGATTACCAGGTAGGCCTTTTGGATCCGTTACTTCATAGCCTTTGGATTTGTGCTCAGCATGCAAGCCTTCTAGATCTGGTGTGCTCAATGCTACGTGTGCATAGCCATCACCGATGACATAAGGTCCATGGTCATAATTGTAAGTCAATTCCAATTCGTAGTCATCTCCAGGCAAGGCCAAATACACAATGGTAAATTTGTAGTCTGGAAAATCTTTCCGTCGTTTTTCTTCAAAACCAAAGGCATCTTGGTAAAAAGCGATGGATTTTTCTAAATTTTCAACACGTAGGCAGGTATGCAACATTTTTGAACTCATTATTTTTCCTCTTTTCGATTTCTTTTACGACTTTCCGTTTTTGTAGATAATTTCACTTCAAAGATGGTTCCTCTTGGTTTGTTATCTCTGACTTGAATGTTTCCTTTAAAGGCTTCTACAATTTGTTTGGCAAGCGATAAGCCTAGGCCAAATCCACCTTTTTGACGGGTTCTAGCCTTGTCCACCCGATAAAAGCGATCAAAAATCCGCTTTTTGTCTTCATCGGGAATACCAGGTCCATTATCCAGGACTTTGATAAGGAGATTTTTGTCCTTCAATTGAACTTTAAAGCCAATTTCGCCATCTTCATCTGTATATTTCAAGGCGTTGTCGTACAAGATGGTCATCAACTGCTTGAGCAGGATTTTATCTGATGAAATGATCTTGTCGACTCGGTTCTCGCCTCGAAAGACCTTGGCATTTTCTTCTGCGATAATCTCAAAATTTGAGAAGGTCTGATCAAAGAAGCTAGGATCAATCTCATCGATCTCTGGCTTCAAGCCATCATCCCTTCGGGCAATGTTGAGCAGGTTGGTGGTCAAGAGCTTCATATTTCGGACCTCATCTAGACTTGAGGCAATGCTCTCGCTCGATTCCATAATGGTTGCTTCTGGTTTTCTAAAAAGTGTTTCTAAACGATTTTGTAGAACTGCAAGGGGCGTCCGCAATTCATGTGAGGCATTTTCCACAAAGGCTTTTTGCTTTTGCATGCTCTCAAGAAGTGGCTTGACACTAAGACGAGCCAGAAAGAGACTTGCAAACAGTGAAATCCCCCAGAAGCAGATCATCACAAGGGCGATTTGGCCCTCATTCTTTTCGCTCGTCTGCTCCAACTGGCTAATATTAGTCATGATGACCGCGTATTTAACATCACTCTCATCACCATCTGATAAGCCCAGATCCGTCATATAGGCTCGGTAACTTTCTTTTTTACCATAGCTATTGGTAATCCGGAGCTGTGAAACCTTGTTAAGCAGTTTGCGTCCAAAGGTTACTGATTTGAGGTTTAGAAAACCATTTCCAGTTGTCAGATTTTCATATTTTTTATTGAGAAGAACGACTGTTGTATTGGAGGTGACATCTCCTTTGGGCTCTGACTTATCATGATTTGGGACATCCATGACATCGTTCTCTTTATCATTTAGCTTGGCACCCGATTGCCTTTGGTCGCGATTGGCAATGGCCACGATCGAATAAGGATCCTGGCTAAGAGTCTTGAGGTTCTCATCGACCGTCGTATAAAGGCTCGAGCGCATGACCTGAATAATGATCAAGGTCATGGCTGAGAAAATCAGGGTAAAAAGGCCAAAATAGCGGATGAAATAGGAAAAGTCATCTTCTCCGACGGTTTTCTTAATCCTTGTTAACATCTTTTAAGATATACCCCACACTACGCAATGTTTGTAAGTTTTCTACGAAATCCGTTCCTTTTAATTTTTTACGGATTTTCGATACATACACTTCAACAACAGAAATGGTTGTATCGCTGTCAAACCCCCACAAACGGTCGAAAATTTGGGTTTTAGGAAGAATGACATTTTGGTTTTGAAGGAAGTAAACTAAGAGATCAAACTCTTTTCCGAGTAATTCAACTTCTTTGCCATCGATATAAGTCGAATTGGTAGATAAATTCACCTTCAAATTACCATAATTGAGGGTGTTTTCATTGACCTTACCTGAGCGCTTCAAGAGAGCTTGGATCCGCATCTTAAGCTCTTCAAGATAGAAAGGCTTGGTGAGGTAATCGTCTGCTCCTAGCTCAAAACCATGTCCTTTGTCATCCAGACTTTCTTTGGCTGTCATAATCAAGACAGGAGTCGTCACGCCTTTTTCACGCAATTCTTTCAAGACATGAAAGCCGTCTTTTCCCGGTAACATGAGGTCCAGCAGAATCAAGTCATAGATGCCACTTTCAGCCTCATAAAGACCTTCTTCACCATCAAAAACCTGCATGACATCCGCGAAGTCATCTAAAAAATCAAATACTGAATTGGATAAACCAAGGTCGTCTTCGACCAATAGAATTTTAATCATTGTACTTTCCTCTTCTCTTTCTTGAGTGAGTCTTTCTAATCTATTCCAAACTATTATAACACGACTTGCCTTCATTTCCTATAGTTAGAACCTTGATTTATCTACCTATCCATTTGATTAGATAAAGGGTTGGTTTCTTAGGAATTGGTCGTATTTTCCTTGTTACTTTGCGTATTACTGGCGTCACTGTCTTTCAACTGTTTCTTCGTATTCTTTTTACTTGACTGATTAGAAGAGCCTTGCTTATTTGACTCTCCCGGTGGCATACCTCCATTTTCAGGCCCATTTCCTTGAGGTCCACCGTTTCCTGGCATCTGACCAGGTCCGCCATCTTGTGGACCTCCATTTTGAAGGCTACCATTTTGCTGGTTTCCTTGCGTGGAATGGCTGTTTTGCTTCTGCTGATTTTGAATGTTTGCTTGGTTTTGATTTGTTTGGACGGCTTGTGACAGTTGTTGCTGACTAAGGGATTGTGAAGTAATAACTCCGATTCCAAAGCCGCTACCAGCACCGACGAGCAAGCCTCCGATTGCTGCTGTTTTGATCCACCATTTGGAACTGCGTTTTAGAACGACCATTTTTTCATTGGATACTTTTGGATCTACGACTTGTTTTGTTTCTTTTTGATTCATTGTTCTTCCTTATTTTTTAAGTATACTTGTCTTTTAAATTTTAAAGGGAGCTCAGTCCTTTAAGTACAGCGATTATACTGAAGAATCCTTAAGCCTTCCTAAAGAATAGCTTAAACAAAACTAAACTTTTATTTATTGGTTGACAAAACATTCTAACTGAGATAAAATAGTTACCATAAAATAAATAAGAGGTTAACTGTTATGAAAAAAGCATTTCCTTTAGTCTTAATTGCCATTGGTACCGCAATGATTTGCGTTTTGTCTCAATTCACCGTTCCTTTTGGGCCCATTCCATTGACCCTTCAGACATTGATTATTGGACTCATCGGGACTATCTATAAACCCAGCCATGCTTTTACTGCTGTCTGCCTTTATCTGCTTTTAGGTTTCTTCGGATTCCCAGTGTTTGCAGGTGGTTCCGGCGGTGCACAAAGTTTCATTGGACCTACTGCTGGTTTTCTCTTGTTCTTCCCATTTCGTGCCTTGCTCACGTCTTTGTTTACCAATGCCAAATCCAGCGTCGTAACCATTTTCCTTGCTAATTTATTTAGTAGTGTTCTTCTCTTTGTTTCCGGACTCATCGGTTTTATGCTTGTGACAGGAATCGGTATTCAAACATCCTTTGTAAAGGTCGTAGCTCCATTTATACTTGCTGATTTCATCAAAATCATCATTATCACTATTACCAGCAAGGCGATTTTTGCCAACCTCAAACACCACTGGTATTTCAAATAAGATACAAAGGGCCTAGAGAATATATAAAAAATAGCAACATCTGAAAACAGTTGTTGCTTTTTATTGAAGGGATATCTCTTCAATCGAAATCCTTTTAAATGGATTACTGTTTCGTAGAAGAACCTTCTATCTACCCTCCTTCCTTTATTTTTCCTTATAAAGAACTCTCAAAATCAGTAGCTGTGTTAGCAAAATCCAGATGATCAGAATAACCAAGTCAAACAATGAGATGTGGTCATGACTATAAAGGCAAGCTCGAAGAAGATTAACAGAAGGGACAAAAGGAAGAACATGGTAGAGATGGTTTATCCAATCTGGAAGACGACTTGCTGGGTACATGATTGGCGAAAACATCAAACCGATCATAAGAATCAACTGAGACATCAACGTGACAATATTGGGAGAAAAAGTATACGCAATGGCAAATCCAAGACTGATCATCGTAAGACAGATAAGAAATAGAATTAAAACAGCTAGAATAGATACATTTAAGCGGACAGAAAAACGAAAATAGCCCAGTATAACAGAAATGAACACTCCAGGTAAAATAGCAATCATCCACATCCAAAGATCTGCTAAGGAAATAAGAATTCGTGGTATTGGAAGGGCTCGTACATAGTCTACATGTCCTTCTGACTTCGCATTTGCTATAACAGGTGATGAGATAGTACAGCCAATAGAAATAATTCCTATCAGAACTGAACCAGAAGAGAGATAGTAGGCAGCTGTCGTATCAATCTCACCGATCACTAGTGGATAACCAAAAAGAAGTGAAATGGATAACAGAACCTGAGCTAGCGTAAAGAGTAGAAATAGATCTTTTTGACGAAGATAGTTCCAACGAAGTAAGTAAAAAAATTGAATCATATCAGTTTGTCGACTCCTCTCTATAAAGATCTGAAATGGATACGTTTTTCTGAGCAAGTGACAGATTTAAAATATTCTTTCTATCCAATTCCTGTGTGATTTTTGGTAGCAGTCTCGTTAACTCCTTCTCTTCTATTTCAATCTGGCAAATCGAACCATTGATAATGGTATAATCTTGGAATAGAGCTAAGCTATCTTCATTCCTAAACTCAAAAGATATTTGATACTGTTTTTGATAGGTTATTTGCTGAACAGGTCCTGATTTGATTAAATTCCCATGGTTAAATAAGGCATAGTTGTCAGCATATTTTTCAACTTCTAAGAGATTATGCGTCACGATAATAATGGTATGACCTTTATGCGCTAGCTTCTGTAATAATTGCCACTGTTTTTCACGACGTATTGGATCAACATCGTTCGTCGGCTCATCAAGAAGAATGATGGCCGGAGATCCGATTAAAGCCATTGCAAAAGAAGTTAGACGCTTTAAACCACCTGAAAGGTCCTTTCCTTGTTTTCTCCGATATTCTTTAATTTCTAAATCAGTTAGGAGTTGGTCAAGTTCCTTTTGTAGATCTAAGGTGTTTAATCCTCTCATTCTTCCAAGCATTTCTAAATTTTGTTCTACCGTTAATTTTTCAAGTGGTGCATACTGCTGTGACATATAGCTCATCATCGAACGAGCTTGTTTACGATTCTCTACAAAAGAAATATCTCCATAGCAAACGTCCCCTCGATCAGGTTTGGTAAAACCAATCATTTGATTTAAGAGGGTGGACTTACCAGCACCATTGTGTCCTAAAAAGGCTGTAATTTTAGCAGCTTCTATTTCTAAGGAAATATGATTATTAGCAAAATGTTGCTTATCGAATGATTTTGTCAAATCTCTAATAGTCAGTGTCGCAAATGTCTTCATCTCATCACTCAAGACTGAGAAGATTTTCCCAGCTTCCTTCATTTTTGATAAGATTATTGTATAATAAACATATGACTTTCCATGGTTTACGTCATGATTTACCATTTTAGTGTCATAATTAGCCAACTCAATTTGATAAGGGGGACTTATGTTAAACGTCGTTATTTGTGATGACTCAACTAGAGATGCTAGTCAGTTAGAACAGTATTTACTTTCTTACGACAAGGTTCCTGTAGAAACAAAACTATATACCAATCCACAAAGAATGCTAGAACAGTTAACAGGGGATACTCATTGTGTTTTTTTAGATATTGATATGCCACAAATTACTGGAATTGACCTTGCTCGTGAAATTCGGCAGTTCAATCCTTTTATCCCCATTATTTTTGTGACCAGCTATCGTGATTATATGGAACAAGTTTTTGAAGTACAGACTTTTGATTACTTAGTAAAACCAATTGAACCTCAAAGGCTAAATAAGGTAGTAGACAGAGTTTTACGTTATTTTGATTTAGGACAAACCATCTTTAACTTCTCATTTGGAAAACAAAGTTACTCTATTCCGTTAAGTGACATTACCTATTTTGAGAAGGATAAGCGTTCCGTTTTTATTTACACGCTAGCAGATACCTATAAGTCCTTACTGAAAACCCAAGACATTCTAGATAAACTACCTGATTATTTTATTCAAATACATGCTTCTTATATTGTAAATCCCAAATATATCAAAGATTTTGATGCGAGAACCGTAACTATTTTGCTAAATGGAACCGAGGAGCATCTACTTCCAATTAGTCGTAAGTTCCAGTCTTCTTTTAAAGAAAAATACTATAACTATCTCAGTGAAAGGAATTTCTAATGCTAATAGGATTACGGATCATTAGTATCTTGTTCGACTTATTTCTGGCAAGTGTTTTATTTTATAGGCCAATATCCAAATATAAACATTCAAAAGAAACCCTTTTAGTCCTTTGTTGTTTCTTTCTCTTTCATGTGGCTCTTGTGTTTGTTTTTTTAGAAAGTCGCGTTTTTTTAGTGAGCAATCTCTTTCTTAGTATGTTAGAATCCTCTCTCGTAGGACTCTATTTTGGCTACTCCTTTCGTGATTCTTCCTTTTGGATATTCTTACAGACAAGCCTGACATTATTAGCAGGAGCTGTCCTCAATCAAGCTATCCAACTTTTTCTTCCACTGTCAAAAGTATCAAAAAATTTAGGAATAATTAGTGGTTACCTTGTCATCAGTTTTCTTTTTTCAACTGTGATCACTCTTATTCTTCGACAGTTATTTCGAACACATCAAAAGTTAACCATGGCAACATTTAGAAGAAATTGGCTGTATCAATTTATCGTGCCGATTTTGTCGATTATTTTTGCCTTTACTGTATCTGCTATTCAAGGACAAGTATTTGGACCAGATTATCTTTCTGTCATTTCACTCTTTTCTCTTATTGTATTGTCATTTTCCTCACTTTATTTTACCTTACATCTTTCTCAACAACAGCACTCTGATTATCAAAATAAACTAGATAAAGAACAGCTTCAATTCCAATTAAGAGAAACACAACAGTCTCAAGAGGAATACCAACGATTGCAAAGTCTTCGGCATGACTTAAAAAATAAACATTTAACTCTGTTGGCACTTCTAGAAGAAAATCCTGATGAGGCTAGAGAGTATCTTCACTCGTTAACTGATAGTATTTCAGGAAAACAAACCTTTTACTCCAAAAATCCAACAATTAATTTTTTACTGAATCAGAAACTGCACGATGTGGAAGATGAAATTAAATTGGAAATTGACTGCTTTGTCCCTCAAGAATTATCTATTCAGCCTGATATTCTAGCTGTTATTTTAGGAAATTGTTTAGATAATAGTATTTCAGCCTGTCTTCGATTAACTGATAAATCGGAGAGAACATTGGCTCTGAATATACGTTATTTTCAACAAAACCTATTTATTTCGATCAACAATACCTTTAATGAACAAGAACAAGAGACTCGTAAAACACGTCAAAGAGATGGTTGGGGCTTACGAAACGTTGATGCCCTAGTACAAGAATACCAAGGAACTATCAAGCGATTCAAAGAAAATGGCCACTATCGAACGGAGATCCTCTTACCAAGTCCAATAAACGAATGATCCTTCTCCTTCGATATCCAATACAGATGATTCATTGAAAAACAAAAGATGAGGCTGGGACAAAAGTCCTAGCCTCTTAATCGTTTTTGGATTGTCGAGCAAGACGCAGTGGTTGAGTGGGCTCTACTAAGCTGATTTCATCAGCTTTTACAGCCCTACTCAACTGTGCGGAGGTGGGACGACGAAATCGAATTCTAACGAATGACC
>NZ_JAAPAW010000006.1:165504-289608 GCF_014435245.1 Streptococcus sp. IMAU 99161
CCACTCTCATCTTTTATAAATTTATTTCGTCGCAAGAATTGCTGCTTCTACTGCTGCTTTTTCCCGTTGGATCAAATCCACACGTGCTGCGATTTCCTTGATTCCCATGCTGATGTTTCGGCTGATAGCCATATCAGACAATTGTGGTTCAAAGAAAGCTTTGAATTCTGCTAAGCGATCTGCTGTTTTAAAGGTATTGGCTGGGTAGATGACAAACTTGTCAAAGCTCATGTCTCCGCCAAGAGTTGCTTTGACCCATTCCCAATTTTCACGCGCCCAAGTCCAGGCAGATTCCTGGGTGAAGTCATGATGTAAGAAAGTGAAATACCAACTCATTGCCAAGTCTTGTGGTTTCACAACATCCTTGTTCTTCCACTCTGTCAAAATCTTTTCAACTGTGTCTGCATTGGTTGTATAAGCCAAAGCTGTAGACAATTGACGCTTGAAGTTGCCATCTGTCGCTTGGGCATAAGTCGTCAAGTACAAATCAGTCAATTCTTTGCTTTCATGGTGTTTGATTTGGTTAATCAAGATTTGCAAACGAATGGCTGCTGGAAGCTTGCTAATATTGTCTGCATGGGCTGCATAGATTTCGCTTGCTTTGGCGCTTGCTTCTGCATCATCCCCCTTGATCATATTGGCAATCACCAATTGACGAACCATTTCATCCTCATCGGCTTCTCCAGCTTTTGGTTCAAAACCAAGGCGTTCAAAGTTGAATTGGTTAAAGGTTACCAACAAGGCTTTATAGGCTGCTTCGACTTCAGTCCCTTCATCCACAAAGAGGCTGAGACCTTGAAGAATGGATGAAACCGCAGATACAACCAAATAAGAACTTTCTTGCGTTAATTTCTCGATAACTGGCAAGAGGCTTGCATACGAGATGACACCACTTTCTGCTAGGAGACGGCGCTCTTGTACAACTTGAAGCTTGCTGGTGTTATCCAAGGAAGCCATGTTGTCTACAATCGCATCCAAGAGCTCTCCTTGGTAATCGGTAATGTAGTGAGCTGTATTTTCCGTATTGAAACGAAGAGGTTCTTTATTTGCAGCAGCAAGGGCAGCATAACCTGGAATTTCAAGGGTTTCTGTTTCAAGTGTATCTGGAATACCAGACCAGTTGCTGTTCAATGGCACAACCCATTTACGGCCTTGATCTTCATGTTCCCCAATGAAGAATTGTTTTTGGCTGATCTTCAAGGTATCATTTTCTACCACTGCTGTAAGGACTGGATAACCCGGTTGTTCCAACCAAGAATCCATGAAGGCAGCTACATCACGGCCAGATGCATCACCTAGGGCATTCCAAAGGTCACGTCCGATCGTATTGCCGTATTGGTGTTTTTCAAAGTAAGCTTTGAGTCCTTTACGGAATGCGTCATCCCCTAACCAACGACGGAGCATATGCATGAGACGGCTACCTTTCGCGTAGACGATGGCTGGGTCAAAAAGAGTATTGATTTCATCAGGGTGTTTAACTTCCACATGGACCGATTGAACCCCATCGGTTGCATCGCGTTTCAAGGCCAATGGCACACCAGTAGTCTGGAAGTCTTCGAAGATATTCCAGCTTGGTTCGATGGCATTGACAGAGACATATTCCATCATGTTGGCAAAACTTTCGTTCAACCAGAGGTCATCCCACCACTTCATCGTAACGAGGTTACCGAACCATTGGTGAGCCAATTCGTGAGCGACTACAAGAGCGACTTGTTGGCGGCTAACTGCCGTTGAGTTTTCATCGACCAGGAGGTAAACTTCACGGTAAGTCACCAAGCCCCAGTTTTCCATGGCTCCAGAAGAGAAGTCTGGAAGCGCCACGTGAAGAGATTGAGGAATTGGGTACTTAACGCCGTAATAGTCTTCATAAAATTCGATGACACGTACCGCTACATCAAGAGAAAATTCTAAGTTTTTCAAAGGATGGGCTTTGGTTGAGTAGATACCTACGAGAGTGCCATTTTTTGTTTTGGCAGTCACACCTTGAAGATCCCCAGCAGCAAAGGCAAGGAGGTAAGAAGACATCCGTGGAGTCGTAGCAAATTTCCAAATGCCTGTTTCTTTGCGGTTTTCCACATCAATTTCAGGCATATTTGAGAGGGCAATTTCACCTTCTTCTTGGTCAAATTTTAAAGACAGATCAAACGTTGCTTTGGCTTCAGGCTCGTCCACACTTGGAAAAGCTTCACGCGCAAAATGGCTCTCAAACTGGGTAGAGAGGACTTCCTTCTTCACGCCATCAATGCTGTAGTAAGATGGGTAAATCCCTGTCATATTGTCTGTGATCTTACCTGAATAAGTCAAGGTAACTGTTACTTGACCTGTTCCTTCCAATTCAACATAGACTGCTTCATTGTCATCATCAACCGTAAAGGGACGGGCTTGACCTGCAACCTCTACTGTTTCGATGGTCAAATCTTTTTGGTGAAGCGAGATCTTGTCCGCCTTGGCTTGACCTGTGATCACCACACGACCACTAAAGGTCTTAGTTTTACGACTTAAATCCAAAAACACGTCATAATGTTCTGGAACGAATGTTTCTACAAAATGTGCAACTGCTTGCATAATTTCCTCCTTTTTATTTCGATGCTTTCCTATCAAAAGCCCTAATAGGACTATTTTATCACAAAGTCGGGATAAAAGAAAAGACAAGCATGACAATGCCTGCCTGAGAGCTAAAAGAATGGGGCTTTGGGAGTCGAAATCAACGATTTTTAATCAATTCACTTTTCTTCTATTCCCAAAGATTCGTCTTTCTTACATTTCTACAATTTTACCTGTTTCAAAGTAGACAACCCATTCACAGATATTTTTTGCATAATCTCCGATGCGTTCCAAGAAGTTAATCACTTGGAAGTAATCACGACCGGTCAAGATAGACTCAGGATTTTTACGAATTTCTTCTGTCGTCAATTCTTGAATGCTTTCAAAGAAATGATTAATTTCTTCATCACGTGAAGCAACTGTATAGGCCAAATCAACATCGCCTTTGAGGTAGACATCAAGGGTCGCTTCGACAAAGTCTTTGACTTCACGTCCCATTTTGCTGATTTCTTCTTCAACAGATTTAATGCGCACTTCACCTTTCATCCGAATCGTTGCTTTGGCAATTGAAACAGCATGGTCACCCATCCGCTCTAAGTCAGAAACCGCTTTTAAGACGGTCATGACGACGCGAAGGTCTTGTGACACTGGCTGTTGAAGGGCAATGATCTCAAAGGATTTGCGCTCTAACTTCACTTCAAAATCATTGATCTTGGCATCGTCTTCGATGACTTGACGGGCCAATTCACGGTCATGTGTGACAAAAGCTCTTACTGTACGGTTGATCTGGCTCAACACTTCGTTTCCCATTGCATAAAACTGGTTATGCAACTTTTCTAAATCTTCTTCAAATTGAACTCGTAGCATTTTCTTTTTCTTCCTATCCAAATTTTCCAGAGACATAGTCTTCTGTTTCTTTCTTAGCTGGGTTCAAGAACATTTCATTGGTATCATTGTACTCGATCAAATCGCCACCTAAGAAAAAGGCTGTTTTATCTGAAATACGACTCGCCTGCTGCATGGAACGAGTCACCAAAAGCATGGTATAGCGGTCTTTTAGGCCATAGAGGGTTTCCTCAATCTTACCAGCTGAAATCGGGTCTAGCGCTGAGGTCGGCTCATCCAACAGGATGATTTTAGGACTGGTCGCAAGGACCCGAGCCACACAAACCCGCTGTTGTTGACCTCCAGAAAGGCCAATGGCTGAGTCATGTAAACGATCCTTGACCTCATCCCAAATAGACGCACGCTTGAGGGAGGTTTCTACTGCCTCATCTAAGACCGCCTTGTCCTTTATTCCATTGATCATCAACCCATAAGTGACATTGTCATAAATGGACATGGGAAAGGGGTTGGGCTGTTGAAAAACCATTCCGATTTCCTTGCGCAACTCAACAGTATCTGTCCGCGGACCGTAGATATTGTGGCCGTTGTAAAGTACCGTCCCAGTCGTCGTCACTTCAGAGTTTAAGTCTCCCATGCGATTGATGGCTTTTAAAAGGGTTGATTTTCCCGATCCTGATGGACCGATTAAGGCAGTAATCTCTTTTGACGCAAAGTCCAAGGAGACACTATTTAAGGCCTTCTTTTTGTTGTAATACACCGACAAGTCCTTGACTTGTAAAATTGGATCTGTCATTTTATATTCCTTTTTGTCCTTCTACCTTATCCAAAGTGACCTGACACATAATCGTTGGTCGATTGCAATTTGGCATTTTGGAAAATATGCGAAGTCTTGTCATACTCGATCAGGTCTCCAAGGTAGAAGAAGCCGGTATAATCGCTCGCACGGGCAGCCTGTTGCATGCTGTGTGTCACAATGACAATGGTATAATCTTTTTTCAACTCAAGCATGGTTTCTTCCAATTGCGCCGTTGCAATGGGGTCTAAGGCTGAAGCAGGTTCGTCCATCAGTAAGATGTCTGGCTTCACAGAGATGGCACGCGCAATACAAAGTCGCTGCTGCTGACCACCTGAAAGGGTTAAGGCAGATTTATGGAGGTCATCCTTGACCTGATCCCATAGGGCTGCCTGCTTCAAAGAAGTTTCGACCAATTCGTCCAAGACCTTCTTGTCTTTCACACCAGCACGTTCATGAGGGAAGGTGATATTTTTGTAAATCGATTTGGCAAAAGGATTGGGCCGTTGGAAAACCATCCCGATGTGCTTGCGCATTTCATAGACATTGATATCTGGACGGTTAACATCGATTCCTTCATACCAAATTTCACCCGTAACACGCGCAATATCGATGGTATCATTCATCCGGTTCAAACTACGAAGGTAGGTTGATTTCCCAGATCCTGAAGGACCGATCAAGGCTGTAATCTTATTCTTTTCAAACTGCATGTCGACGCCTTTGATGGACTCGTTCGTTCCATAATAGACATGCAAATCTTTAGTCGATAGGACCACCTTTTCTTCAGGAAAAGTAATGATGTGTCGCTCATCCCAATTGTATTTTGACATTTCTTCTCCTTTAAGCAGATGTTAGTTTTTTATGGAGGTAACTTCCGAGTTTGCGGGCTCCAAAGTTAAAGATCAAGATAAAGATCAAAAGAACAGCGGCTGAACCAGCTGAGACTTCGATTGAGTCTGGAATGGTTCCTTCACTATTGACCTTCCAGATATGGACAGCCAAGGTTTCAGCCTGACGGAAGATCGAAATCGGACTGGTTACACTAAAGATGTTCCAGTTTGACCAATCAAGAGCTGGAGCCGATTGACCTGCTGTATAGATCAAGGCAGCGGCTTCCCCAAAGATCCGTCCTGATGCCAATACGACCCCAGTAATAATGCTTGGAAGAGCCTCCGGTACCACGACATGAATCACGGTTTCCCAGCGAGACAAGCCCAATGCTAAACCTGCTTCGCGCTGCGTATGATGGACGTGCTGCAAGCTATCTTCGATATTACGGGTCATCTGAGGTAGGTTAAAGACAGTCAAGGCCAAGGCCCCTGAAATGATCGAAAATCCATATTTGAACTGGACAACAAAGACCAAGTAACCAAAGAGACCTACAACGACAGATGGCAAGGAAGACAAGATCTCAATACAGGTACGAACCAAATTGGTCAAGCGCCCTTTTTTAGCGTACTCAGAAAGGTAAATCCCAGCCCCAAGAGAAAGTGGGAAGGAAATCACCAAGGTAATGACTAAGAGGAAAAAGGAATTATACAATTGAATTCCGATCCCTCCCCCTGCTTGATAAGAAGAGGATCTACCAGTCAAGAAGTGCCAGGATACATGGGGCAAGCCACGGACCAAGATATAAAGGATCAATGAGGCAAGAATCGCAACGATGATCCCTGAAATAGCATACAGTACTCCTGTTGCAATTTTATCCATTCGTTTAGCGTGCATAGTTCTTCTTACCTCTTTCTTTCGTAATCAGTTTAATCACACTGTTAAAGGCAAGACTCATAAGGAGCAATACCAAGGCAAGCGACCAGAGAACATTGTTATTGACTGTTCCCATAACGGTATTTCCGATTCCCATGGTCAAAATAGAGGTGAGGGTGGAAGCTGGTGTAGTGAGCGAGGTTGGTACCACAGCCGAGTTTCCGACTACCATCTGAATGGCCAAGGCTTCCCCAAAGGCGCGCGCCATCCCAAAGACAACCGCTGTAAAAATTCCAGAGCGTGCTGCCTTGAGTGTGACATGCCAGATGGTTTGCCAGCGTGTCGCTCCCATAGCCATACTGGCTTCCCGGTAATGACGAGGAACAGCACGAAGACTATCGGTCGTCATAAAGGTCACTGTCGGTAGGATCATGACAAAGAGGACAAAGACACCTGAGAGAATCCCAAAACCAGTCCCTCCAAAGAGACTACGCGTAAATGGAACAACGACTTGGAGACCAATAAATCCATAAACAACGGAAGGAATTCCTACCAAAAGCTCAATCGCTGGTTGCAAAAACCGTGATCCTTTGGGAGATACTTCCGTCATAAATACAGCTGCACCAATGGCAAACGGTGTTGCCAAGAGGGCAGAGAGCAAGGTTACGATAAAAGATCCCAAAATCATCGGTAGGGCCCCGAATTCCTTAGCAGCAGGGTTCCAGGCGCTACCAAATAGAAAACTAAAGATATTGACTTTATTGACAAAGAAAGTCGACAAGCCTTTTTGAGCCACAAAAATCAAAATCATGGCGACGACGACGACAATCAAACTCATACATAGAAAGGTAATGGTCTTCCCAAATTTTTCTAGACGGGAGTTTTTGGATTTCGTCAGCATTTTTTTTGCTACTTCGTTCATTTTTTACCCAATTCTGTTATTTTTTTGTCACATTTCCTTTTAAATCACGGGTGACTTTCATGTCATTGATAGGAATATAGCCCATCTTTCCAACCACTTTTTGCTGGATCTCATCGGTCATCATATAGTCGATAAAGGTTTTGGCCAAGTCATTTGGCTTCCCTTTGGTATACATATGCTCATAAGACCAGATCGGCCATTTGTTGCTGATGACATTTTCTTTGGTGGGTTGGTAACCATTGAGCTTCATAGTTTTGACACTGCTATCTAGGTAGGTAAAGGCCAAATAAGAGATGGCTCCTGGCGTTTGGGAAACAATATTTTTAACCATCCCGTTTGAATCTTGCTCTTGGGCTTGCTTTGGCTGTTTGCCGTCCATTATGATGGTATCAAAGACAGCTCGGCTACCAGAACCTACGGCACGGTTCACAATCGTGATCTCAAGATCTGGACCACCCAATTGCTTCCAATTGGTATATTCTCCTGTGAAAATCTTCCGCAACTGCTCTGTCGTCAAATTATCGATGGAGATATCTTTATTTGCGATAACGGCTGTCCCTGCTACGGCTACCTGATGGTCAACCAAGCTTGATGCATCAATCCCAGATTTTTCTTCTGCAAAAAGGTCACTATTTCCAATATCGACAGCCCCTGATTGGACCTGGGAAAGTCCTGTACCAGAACCGCCTCCTTGCACGTTGACAATCTTTCCTGGATGTTCCTCAATGTAGCGGTCCACGACTCCTTCCACAAGAGGCTGCAAAGCAGTAGATCCAACGGCCGTGATGGATTCTCCGCGATTGATCCAAGAAGCACAAGCAGATAAACTTCCTGCTAATGCGATCGTCGCTAGTCCTAGGATCAGCTTTTTTGACTTTTTCAAATCGTATCTCCTTGATTGTTTACTATTTCAATTAAACTATTTGCCAAGTGATGTTTTGTAAAAAAACACCTCTACTTCCACTATATCATAGAACAGATTCTTTTCATAGTATTTTACCTAAAACGCAGACCCTTTGGATAGAAATTTTTTAGGGTCTGTCCGGTGACCTTAGCAAAACCTAAACCATTGCCTTCGACCAGGACCTGATACCAACCATTGGGATGATTTTCTTCCAATTGGATCGTCTCTCCCGCTACATAATGGACAAAGTCATCAGGTGTAATGGAAACCCTCGCTTTGACCTCGCTTGGTCTTAGAGCGAGTCCGAGAGCAAAGCTAGGCTCAAAGCGGTTTTTCTTGAAGGTCCCAAGGTGCAAACCATTGCGGGCAATTTTTATTTTTCGAAGATCTGGCAAACCTTTCGGCACCAGATAGAGCTCTTCTCCAAAAGTTTCTAGCACTCCATCGAGTGTAATGAATAGGTGTTTTTTGGCAAAATCTTGCCACAATTTCTTCTGTTCAGCAGTTAATTGGTCTTTCTTGGAAGGAGGTTTCGCAGCTCGATTCTCACCAAGATAACGGAACTTCGCAACGAATTGCCCTTCTCCTTTGAAGAGATGCGGGTACATGCGCGCCGTTTCAGGATAGCCAATGCCATCTGCCATGCCATTGATTTTTTCAATTCTATCCAGTTCCAACTCAAAGTTCTGTAACAACCAGGACACCATCTCTTCGTTTTCTTCAGGAGCCCAGGTACAGGTCGAATAAACTAAAAAACCTCCTGGAGCCAGCATTCTGATGGCATCCTCTAGGATCTCTCGTTGGAGGGAGGCACATTGCTCTGGATAGTCTAGAGACCAATAGTCCATAGCATCTGGTTGCTTGCGAAACATCCCCTCGCCCGAACATGGAGCATCTAGAACAATGAGATCAAAAAAGCCAGAAAAGACCTTTGCTAAACGATCTGCTGACTCATTGGTCACCAGTACATTTCGCGCACCAAAGCGCTCCACATTCTCAACCAAGATTTTGGAACGGCCTTTATGGATTTCATTGGAAACTAGCAGTCCTTGATTGTCCAAGTAGGATAGGAGCTGGGTCGTCTTCCCTCCAGGGGCTGCTGCTAAGTCAAGTACCTTCATTCCAGGCTTTGGCTGAGCTACTTGGGCTACCATCTGTGCAGCTGGCTCCTGCGAGTAGACCAAACCTGTCGCATGCTCGATCGATTTACCAGACACCTTTCCATAATGGCCCCAAGGGGTATTAGGAATAGAGTCCGAAAAGGCTTTTTGGGCTTCTTTCAAAGGATTGGTGCGAAAGGCTGAGACTGCTTCTTGGTCAAACGTCGCAAAAAAAGCAGCAGCATCCTCACCTAGAAGATGCTGGTATTTTTCTGTAAAACCGTTGGGAAAATTCATCTAGTTTCTCCCCTTCTTCAGATAGGTCTGGATTTCAGACAACTTGGCCTTCGGCACCATCATGATGGGCTCAATGGTTTGGTAATTTGGCTGATCTCCATTGAGATTCAAAATGGTATAGCCTAAGCGTTCGCCCATAATGGCAGCAGCTGCATAGTCCCATGGCCAAAGATAGCTAAAGTAAGCCAGAATTCCACCGGAAAGAATTTTTGAAAAACTAATGCCGGCACTTCCATAGACACGGATCCCAAGGCACTTCATCCCCAGATCGACCATTCCCCATTCATTTTTTTCTAGCATACCGACATTAGAGGACATCAAAAGGGTATCGAGAGGCCGGTCCACAAAAGGAGTGAGTTCTAGCTCATTGCGGTAAACTGGAAACTCGCCACCTCCATAAAAAAGCTGATCGCGCATCACATCATAAATCAGGCCAAATTGACCATGGCCCTCTTCAAAGTAAGCCACCATCACAGCAAAATCTTCTTTTTGGGCTACGAAATTATTGGTGCCATCAATCGGATCAATCACCCAAACAGATCCTTCTGAAATGGGGGAACGAAGGCCGTCTTCCTCCGCAAAAATCTGATCCGTCGGGTAACGTCGGGTAATCTTTTCAACCAAATCTTTTTGGACCTGCTGGTCCATCTGGGTTACCAAATCAGTTGGTCCTGTCTTTCTCATGATTTTCAATGAATCATCGAGATGCTGCCGGATATACTCTCCAGCCTCGAGAACGATCTGTTTGGCAAACTCTAACTTATTTCTCAAGTGAAAACCATCCTTGTTCTTTTTGTTTTGCGGCCTGGGTCGCACGGTAAAGAGAATAGCCGCTAACTTGCTCAAACTCTCGTCCAAGACGCTTTTCTTCTCCAATACTTGGTACGACTTGTTTAAAAGCCCGGTAGGCCTTGAGATATTCACCAGCCTCTACCTTGCTCTCATAAGCCTCTTCAACCTTGTTAAAAAAAGAAAGCACTGAAGCAAGCTCTTCAGTGCTCCACGATAAATCCAGTGGGTAACTATAATTTTCTATCATCCATCAAACTTCTCAATTTATTTCTGCTCTCAGAGTGGCAGAGCGTAACTCTTGTTTGCGATAACTTCGTGGCAAGAAGGCCCGAATTTCGTCTTCATTAAAGCCGATTTGCATGCGTTTGTTATCCAAAATAATGGGTCTACGCAAGAGACTTGGATTTTCCTCAATCAGTCGGATCAAGGCAGAAATCGACAAATCCTCCACATCAACGTCTAATTTTTGAAAAATTTTTGAGCGAGTTGAGATGATGTCGTCCGTTCCATTTTCGGTTAAGGCCAAAATACTTGTCAACTCCTGACTGCTCAAAGGACTTGTCATAATATTGTGTTCTTTAAATGGAACATCGTGCTTCTTTAACCAAGCCCGTGCTTTTCGACATGATGTACAACTCGGTGATAAAAATAATGTAATCATGTATTTCACTTCTTTATTGTATCTAACTATTTAACTCTATTATACAAAAAAAAGAGAGGCTTGAAAAGGCTTTTTTGATTTCTCGGCTATTTTTCTGAATTTCAGTGGAAATCAGGAAGCACTTTCATTTTCCTTAACATGGTAAGACGAAGAAAAAGGGGCATGACACCCCTTGAAATTATAGCTCCGACCACTGGCGTGCGACTGCTTCGTCCTCTTCTAATTGAGCTACTAAAGACGCTACACCATCAAACTTGACCATTTCTCGAATCTTGTCCAACCAATGAATGGTTAGGGTATGACCGTAGATATCACCTGTAAAATCGAAGAGATTGACTTCAAAACGCAATTCTTTACCATCAAAGGTGACATTTTTCCCGACAGAGGCCATTCCCCGATAGGTCTGCCCTTTAAAATCAACATCGACTACATAGACGCCATCTGATGATAGATAAGTCCGATCAATCGGGGCTAGATTAGCCGTTGGATAGCCAATAGTCCGACCACGCGCATCCCCGTGCACCACAATCCCTCGACTAGCTAAGGGACGTCCCAGCAGACGTGCCACTTCCTTGACGCGTCCTTCTACAACTGCTTTACGAATACGGGTTGAGCTGATCTTCTCACCTTGATCCAGTACGGGTTCAATGACTTCCACTTGGCCTCCAAAATAAGCGGATAAATCGGAGGCTGTTTTCTTATCACAACCGAAACTATAATCAAAACCAGCAATCAAGACCCGAGCTCTCAAGGCTTTTACAAATTGATCGACAAATTCTTTGGCTGTTTTAGAAGCAAAATCGGTCGTAAAATCAATGAGAAAGAGCTCATCCACTCCTAATTCGTTTAATTTTTGGAACCGATCCTCAGGACTTTGCAGATGGAGCAACAATTCTGGTTGGTAGCGAACAAAAGCTAGCTTGGGTGATTCCGGAAAGGTTAACAAAGCAACCTTCAAGCCTTTTTCATCTGCTATCTGGCGTGCCTTTTTAAAAAGTTCTTGATGCCCTAGGTGCAAGCCATCAAAGTAGCCCAAGACCAAAACCGTCTCACACTCCAAATGGATCTGATTTGCAGTAGTTATCGTACGAATATTCATGAATTTATTGTAACACACTTTCTGTCAGAAAAACTTTGCGAGGTTTGAAAAGTTCTTCCCTTTTCTCCAAAATAGCCACTAGTTTTCCTTGGTAAAAAGCAGCCAACTCTTTTGCCTCACTCTCAACCGGAATAAAGCGTCCCACTTGGACTTCGCCGACCTCTTCTACTGTCAGCTCTACTGTTTCCAGATCTCCAGTCCCAATCTCAAGTGGATGAAGGAAGCTCAAATCTCCTTGGACTACTTTTTCAGCCACTTCTTCTAAAGTCAAGGCATCTTCAAGGGACAAACCGGCTGCACTGGTGCGGATCAAGTGGGACATATGGGCTGCATAACCCAGTTTCTGCCCTAAATCCACCGACAAGGTCCGGATATAGGTCCCCTTACTGCATTTGACACGGAAGGGGAATCGGGCTGTTTTCTCTTCATAAACAATCTCTCCGGTCCTTGCAAACTCATAAATGGTCACTTTTCGAACAGGACGTTCCACTTCTTCTCCTGCACGCGCATATTCATAGAGCTTGCGCCCATTGACCTTGACCGCTGAATACATGGGCGGGACCTGCTCGATCTCACCCACCATCTGAGCAATCATACGGTCGACCTCTGCTGCATCTAAAGGTGCTTCCACTGGGGTCCGCTCTATGACTTCACCGCTGGCATCTTCTGTCGTTGTGGAAAAACCCAGAGTGATTTCACCCTCATAGATCTTGCCCTCATCTTGCATGAATTCAACCATACGAGTCGCCTTTCCTACGGCAATGGGAAGCACTCCTACCACATCCGGATCCAGGGTTCCTCCATGGCCAATCTTCTTGGTCCCCAGAATTTTGCGCAGTTTAAAGACCACATCGTGCGAGGTCATACCCACTTCTTTCTTTACATTAATAATTCCGTCCATCTGATTTGCTCTTTCTAACTGATTGTGTGATCATCCAAGTCACCGATCCTTTATTATACCATGAAAGCTCTCTCTTGTCGCTGATTCCCGTCTCCAAGGTGCTTCTAAAAAATTCCGTAGCAGATTTCAGACAATTTTTCGTTCATTTGATAAAATGAAAATCAAAGGAAGGTGTATAATATGTTAACGTATGATGTAATCGTTGTCGGCTTCGGGAAAGCCGGGAAAACTTTGGCCGCAAAATTGTCAAGCCAAGGGAAAAAAGTCGCTCTGATTGAAAAGAGCAAGTCCATGTACGGTGGTACCTGTATCAATATCGCTTGTATTCCAACTAAGACCTTGATTGTCGCAGCGGAAAAAGGCTTGGATTTTGAGCAAGCCATGAGCGAAAAAAATGCGGTCACCACTCGTCTCAACGGCAAGAACTACGCAACTATTGCTGGAACTGGTGTGGACATTATTGATGCAACAGCTCGTTTCGTTTCCAACAAGGTCATCGAAATTCAAGCTGGTAACGAAAAGGAAGAATTGACTGCTGAAACCATTATTATTAATACTGGTGCAGTACCAACTGTCCTTCCAATCCCAGGATTGGCTGAAAGTAAATTTGCTGTAGACTCAACCGGTATTCAACGTTTGGAAAACTTACCAAAACGCCTGGGTGTCCTTGGTGGTGGACCAATCGGATTGGAATTTGCTCATCTCTACAATACCTTAGGTAGTCAAGTAACAGTATTGGATGCTGCGGACACGTTCTTGCCACGGATTGAGCCAAGCATCGCAGCTCTTGCAAAAGGCTACCTTGAAGAAGATGGTATTCAGTTCCTTCAAGGTGTTCATACCCAAGAAATTAAAGATGGCCAAAACAGCTTAACGGTTGTAACCGATAAAGGAGACTTCGAGTTCGATATCCTCCTCTACGCAACTGGACGTAAGCCAAACACAGCTGGCCTTGGTCTTGAAAACACAGACATCCAAGTTACGGATCGTGGAGCGATTCAAGTCAACCGTCATTTGGAAACCAACGTCCCTGGTGTCTTTGCAGTTGGGGATGTCAATGGTGGTCCTCAATTCACCTATATGTCACTTGATGACTTCCGCATCGTCTTCAATTACCTTACAGGCGATGGAAGCTACAATCTCGAAACACGTAGAAATTATGCGACAACCCTCTTCATTGCTCCTCCATTGGCCCAAGTTGGCTTGACTGAGCAAGAAGCACGAGACAAAGGACTTCCAGTGGCTGTCAAAGAATTGCCAGTTGCTGCCATGCCACGTGGCCATGTCAATGCAGACCTCCGAGGGGCCTTCAAAGCAGTGGTCAATCCAGAAACCAAGGAAATCCTTGGAGCTACGCTCTTTGGAGAAGCTGCTGGTGAACTCATCAACCTAATCACCATGGCAATGGATAACAAGATCCCTTATACTTACATCGCAAAACAAATCTTTACCCACCCAACCATGGCAGAAAACCTAAACGATCTCTTTGCGATTTAACTAACATAAAAAAGCTGGAAATATTCCAGCTTTTTTAGTTTAAGAATCCACAGACAGCCTCTTGAAATACTTTATTTTCTTCATAAAGAGCATGCCCAGAATGCTTTAGAATAAGGAGCTGACAACCCGAAATCGCTTTTGCCAGTTCCTTGGATCCATTCACACCAATCACACCATCTTCGAGGGCACCAAGAACCAAGGTCGGACAATGAATTTCTTTTAAGACCTCAAGGCTATTATGTTCCAGGCAAGACTGAGACTGAATGACAATTCGTTTTTCATCTTTCATTCGTCCCAGGCGACCCATAATATGATAAAGCAACCGCCACTTTTGATAGCTCTTTTGCGTGTAGGAGTGCTGTGCGATATCCAGCATGAGATGCTTAAAATTTCCGGATTGACTGAGTTTTTGCCAATGCTCAATTCGTTCTCTAGCAAGTTGACTAGGCTTTGCAGTGGTCACAGCTAGGATGAGCCTTTGAACCCTTTCTGGAAAATCAACTGCCAACCATTGAGCAATCATTCCACCTTGTGAAATCCCCATGACATAGGCGGTATCTAGGTTTAGTGTCTCCATTGCTTCTGCTACATCTGCTGCCATATCCCGCGTCGTATAGCCCTGTCTCAGCTCATTGATTCGAGAAAAAACATAGATTTTATAGCGCTTAGCAAGTAGACGATAAGAGAGGGAAAAGAGCAGGGCCTTTCCTTTAACCGTCTGCAACCCATCCCCTAAGCCTGGTATGATAACTAGGGGCTGTTTTCCTTTTCCAAATGTCACATAATCCATGCTCTTATCGTTAAAATATAAGGTTTCCCCTTTTGTTGAAGACATTACTTCGTTCCCTCTACTATTTTTTCATGATTTATTTATTTTGAGTTTTTAAATGCAAGGCAAAGCCGGCAGTCACTTTTTCAAATCCAACTGCCTGATAAAACTGATGTGCAACATTTCGTTCAGCGGTTAATCCACTATTTAAAGCCAGTGCCTCAACTCCTTCTTTTACCGCTTGTTTTTTCAATTCATCGATTAGCCTACTAGCAATTCCTTGGCGTCTTGTTTCTTTTGAAACTGACAAAGCTAAAATACGATAGTAAGATCCATCTGCTTCAAAAAAGAAGAGCCTTGCATAACCTAAGAAACCTAAAATTTCTCCGTTTCTTTCAGCTAGAAGACAGCCATAGTGTGGTTGAGAAAGAATCATTTCTAAACGTCGAGACAGCTTAGAAGCGGTCGTTGGATAGCCTAAGTCTTCGTATAAAGACAGTAGGGCTTCAGCATCTTTCATAGTTGCTTTTCGTATCTGCATAGGATCCTCCTATTCTTCCTTCAGCGCATCAAATTTCGCTTTCATGGTTGGATTTTTGCGGGTCAATTTTTTAACAGAAACATCATCCAGCTTGTTGTTAGCAAGACGAAGTTGGTTTTCTGATGTCGTCAAGAACTTCTTAACTTCTTCCATCCGTTTGATGGCCTTGTCAATTTCATCGATAGCCTTGCCGAAATTGACTGAAGCTGAATTGTAGTTCTTAGCAAAGGCAACCTTGAAGGCGTCTAGGTCTTCTTCAAAGTGGGTGATGTCAATATTTTGCTCACGGATCAGTGCTAATTCTTGCTTGTATTTTAGAGAGTTAAGAGCCGCATTGCGTAAGAGACCAATCAACTGGATAAAGAACTGAGGACGCACGACGTACATTTTCTCATACTCATGGCTGACATCGACGATCCCTGTGTTAAAGTAGTCATTGTCTGCCTCTAACATGCTCACTAAAACCGCATATTCACAGTTCTTTTCTCGACGATCCTTGTCTAATTCCTTGTAGAAATCGGCATTCTTATGTTTTTTCTCTGTGCCGTCGGCCTCATTCTTCATCTCAAACATGATGGAAATGAATTCCAGCCCATTTTCATCAAAATCACGGAAGATGAAGTCTCCTTTAGAACCACGAGCAGAAATCTTGTTGTCCTTTTCGAAATAGGCATTTGGGAAGGCGAAACTACGAACCTTGTTAAACTCGCTCTCCGCATACTGTTCTAAACTTTCCCCAATGGCCTTGGTTGACTGTTGGGCCTTGAAATTCTTGTAGAACTCAACCTGCTCATTCGCTGCCTTAAGTTGGGCTTCATAGTTTTGTTTCACCGAAGTCAGAGAAAGCTCGTTTTCTTTTTCTTGTAGGAGGAGCTGATTTTTGACCTGATCACGTTCTTTCTCTAAATCAGAGAG
Organism: Streptococcus sp. IMAU 99161; assembly: GCF_014435245.1. Taxonomy (NCBI): domain Bacteria; kingdom Bacillati; phylum Bacillota; class Bacilli; order Lactobacillales; family Streptococcaceae; genus Streptococcus; species Streptococcus sp. IMAU 99161. The sequence continues at coordinate 181,790 of NZ_JAAPAW010000006.1, forward strand.
TGTCTTTTGCAGTTGATTCTCATGCTCTAAACGTAAGGTAGCCAGCTGATTTTCCAGCGCCTGAACTTCTTTTTCCTTCTCTAACAGACTTTGGCTAGCCGTTTGCTCCACCTCTTTTTTAGCCAATTCTTTTTCAGTATCAAACTGTTGAACCTGATTTTGTAACCGAGCAATTTCTTGGTCCTTTTTTGCTAACTTCTCTTGTTGCTCATAAAGGGCCTTTTGCTCAGCTAAAGCCAACTCTTGCCGAATCCGTTCGTGGATTTCCTTATCAAACTCAGCTGTCCGTACCTGTGACAAGAGCTCGCTGTATTGACTTTCATTGACTGTAAAGACTTCCCCACAGTTGGGGCACTTGATTTCGTTCATAGCATGCCTCTTTCTCTATTCTTAGTCTATTATATCATGCTACCTGTAAAATCAAAACCAGCAAGCTAGGCCTGCTGGTTTAACCGAGTATTCATTCCTCTATTGGAGACTTTCCTTAGGTGAGGACGGACGGTAGCGACTCCCTTTGGGATTCCATACCTTAGATTTGAGCCTTCCGTCTCAAATCTACCGAGAGAGTGGGACAAAAGTCCTAGCCTCTCAATTGTTTTTGATTGTCGAGCAAGACGCAGTGGTTGAGTGGGCTCTACTACGCTGATTTCATCAGCTTTTACAGCCCTACTCAACTGTGCGGAGGTGGGACGACGAAATCGAATTCTAAAGAATGACCGATTTCTGTCCCACTCTCTTTCCTCACGGCGAAAAGTCTCAACCTATTCCTCACTATTCCCAAAAGTTCTTTTCTTGGAACTTTTTCATGTAGTCATCAATTAGATCCTCGAGGAGATAGTGATTGTTTATGTTCTGAAACAATATACTAGGCTTACTGGTTTCCGTTTATTTCTTTTCAATCGGAGCGACGCTGGCCAAGAGTTTCTTGAGACCCACTTCTGGGAAGTTAATCTTGAGTTCTTGGGTATTGCCACTACCAGAAACTTCTAGGACGGTTCCTTCGCCCCACTTCTTGTGAATAGCAATATCCCCAATGGACCAAGCGACACTTTCTTTGGCACCAGCTTGGTTGCCATTGCCAAAGGGAAGGCTTGAGGACGTGAGGGCACTTGGAGCTGCTTGTCTCTTGCGCTCTTGAAGGGCTTGCGACAGGCTCATTCCTTTTCCAAAGGTCGTTCCGCCACCATTGCTATAGGAAGCCTTAAAGCTCGTGTTAGCCGGACGCGCTAAGCCTTGGTAGGTCAATAAATCTGAGCTAATCTCATTGATGAAACGCGTTGGACGGTTGTAGCTGGTCCGTCCAAAGAGCAAACGAGAATTGGCATTGGTCAGGAAGAGAACCTTCTCTGCCCGCGTGATTCCTACATAAGCCAGACGACGTTCTTCTTCCAACTCATCCGGATCCTCAGCCGCTCGACTAAGAGGAAAGACGTTTTCTTCCATCCCAATCAAGAAGACCACTGGGAACTCCAGTCCTTTAGCCGCGTGAAGAGTCATCAAGGTCACTTCCGAAGTCTCTTGTGCCCCATCATCTGTATCGGCGATCAAGGCCAAGTCGTTCAAGAAACGACTTAAGGTATCTACACCTGATTCATCTTCAACAGACTCGTCGTTTTCATCAAAATTCTTGGTAACAGACAGAAACTCTTGGATATTCTCGATGCGGGCCTGACTTTCCAAATTTCCCTGATTGGTTAGAGCAGTCATATAGCCTGTCTTATCAAGGACTTCTTCGACCAACTCTGTAATGGTCAGCTGGTCCAACTTTTCTCTCAAATCAAGAATGAGATTGGCAAAGTCCCAGATGGCTTGGGCCGCTTTTCCTTTGATGCCAGAGAGCATGATATTGGCTGAAGCATCCAGGAGTGAGGACTCTTGCATTTGGGCAAAATCGCGAATCTTCTCCACTGTACCTGGCCCGATTCCCCGCTTAGGTTCATTGATAATGCGCTCAAAACTGATATTGTCACTGAGGTTAGCAATCAAGTTCAGATAAGCAATGACATCCCGAATTTCCTTACGGCTGTAGAACTTGGTTCCCCCTACCATAGTGTAAGGAATGTTGGACTTGAGCAAGGCTTCTTCAATGGTCCGTGACTGGGCATTTGTCCGGTAGAGAACCGCAAAATCACGGTGTTTGTAGCCCGCTTCGCGACTCAACTCTTCAATGGTTTTAGCAACAAAGACCGCTTCGTCCTGCTCGTCATTGGCCCGGTAATAGACAATCTCTTCCCCGTCTTCATTTTGGGTCCAGAGATTCTTCGGACGACGGTGGCGATTGTTTTTGATGACATCATTAGCTGCTTGTAAAATCGTCTTAGTCGAGCGGTAATTCTCTTCTAGGAGGACGACCTTAGCTTCCTTATAATCCTTCTCAAAGTCCAGGATATTCTGCATATCTGCTCCCCGCCAGCCATAAATAGACTGGTCCGCATCCCCAACCACACAGATATTTTTAAAACGTGAAGCCAAGAGTTTGACCAACTGGTATTGGGCATGGTTGGTATCTTGGTACTCATCTACATGGATGTATTGGAACTTCTGCTGGTAATAGGTCAGCACATCAGGATGCTGGTCAAAAAGACGCAAGGTCAGCATGATCAAATCATCAAAGTCTACTGCTTCAGACTGACGGAGTTCCTTTTGGTAAGCCTCATAACACTTGGCGACGATCTGAGTATACATATCTCCCGCTTGGCCAGCATAGGCCACTTCATCGATCAAGTCATTTTTGGCATTGGAAATAGTTCCCAAAATGGTTCGTTCATTCCATTTCTTAGGATCCAAGTTTAACTGCTTGAGAATACGTTTCATCAAGGTCCGTTGCTCACCCGGATCGACAATGGTAAAGTTACGATTGTAACCAATGTGATCCGCATCTCGGCGCAGGATACGCACACACATGGAGTGGAAGGTGGCAATCAAGCAATCTTGGGTCGCTGGATTTAGCTGATAAGCCCGCTCCTTCATCTCCCGAGCGGCTTTATTGGTAAAGGTAATGGCCAAAATATTCCAAGGATTGACCATCTTTTCATCGATCAAGTAAGCGATGCGGTGAGTCAAGACACGTGTCTTACCAGAACCAGCCCCCGCCATGATCAAGAGGGGTCCTTCTGTCGTTTGGACTGCCTCTGCTTGGCGATCATTCATACCATTCAATAAAGGATTCATCTCATTCTCCTCATTCATTCAATCGTTCTATTATACCACAAAAACCGACCCAGCTTATTCTAAAAAGGGACACATTTGAATTTCACTTCTAAAAACGATATAATAGTAACTTATAAACTATAATGTTCTCATTAGAAGGTTAGGAGGGTGTTTTGGACAAACCAAACAGTAACTTAAAACTGGCCGAACGTGGTGCTATCATTAGTATTCTCGCCTATTTATTGCTTTCATCAGCAAAATTAGCGACCGGTCATTTACTCCACTCATCCAGTCTGGTAGCAGATGGTTTTAACAACTTATCCGATATTATTAGCAACGTTGCCCTGCTCATCGGGATTCGTCTCGCCCGCCAACCAGCTGATCGCGACCACAAATTTGGCCATTGGAAAATTGAAGATTTGGCCAGCTTAGTAACTTCGATTATCATGTTTTATGTTGGTTTTGACGTCCTAAGAGATACCCTCCAAAAGATTTTCAATAATGAATCTATCAGTATCGATCCACTTGGAGCAACCGTTGGAGTCCTTTCGGCCATTGTCATGCTCGGCGTCTACGTTTACAATCTACGCCTAGCAAAACGAGCCAAATCAAAAGCCTTAAAAGCAGCCGCAAAAGACAATCTTTCAGACGTCGTTACCTCTCTTGGAACATCAATCGCGATTGCTGCTAGTGCTTTTAACTATCCCATTGTCGATAAGATCGCAGCTATCATCATTACCTTCTTTATCCTCAAAACAGCCTACGATATCTTTATGGAATCCTCCTTCAGCCTTTCAGACGGATTCGACGATAGCCTGTTAGAAGATTATGAAAAAGCCATTCTCAATTTACCAAAAATCGCCCGCGTAAAATACCAACGTGGACGGACCTATGGAAGCAATATCTACTTAGACGTCGTTTTGGAAATGAATCCCGATCTTTCTGTCTATGAAAGTCATGCGATCACCGAGGAAGTCGAAGACCTTCTTAAGCAAGAATTTGGCGTCTTTGACATTGACGTCCATGTAGAACCAAGCTCGATTCCTGAGGATGAGCTGATCGAAAACGTTGAAAAGAAACTCTTGACCTACGAAAAACGCCTCTATGCTAAGCAAGAGTTTGATACTTTGCTAGCGGATAATTATACCTTGATTGACGATACTGGTCACGAACACCACAAGGCAGAATTAATAAATGCTCTCGCAAGCGACCAAGTTCAATTTCAAAATTTTGAACTGGAGTCCATCAACCAAAAAACCAAACTCATCCGCTATGAATTAGACGGTCAAATCCATACCAGTCTCTGGCGTCGCCACGAAACTTGGCAAAAGATTTTCCATCAAATTACTAATAAAACCAACTAAAAAGCTAGGAAGTATTCCCTGGCTTTTTTACTTGATATCGTCTGTTGCTACATCAGTTCCAAACCACTTCTTAGAGATCTTTTGGAACTGGCCGTTTTGATAAAGTTTGATGAAGGCTTCATCAATTTTTTTCTTCAAAGTTTTATCTGCCTTACGCACTCCTACTGCAAAAGATTCTGATTCAAAACCAATCGGAAAAACATTGTAGTCTTTCAAAATGCCTTCTGTTTCTAGGTAATAATTCGCATAAACCCGATCGATCAATAGTCCATCAATCCGATCATTCTGAAGATCAATCAATGCCTCGTTAAAACTCTGGTATTGGGTAGCTTTCTGATTTTTGACTCTATTTTTTAAGATTTTAGGATTGGCTTCAAAATCCATATAACCAGAAGACCCAGTCTGAGCTCCCAAACGTTTCTCTTTCATCCCATCGACTGATTGGATCCCAGATGCTTTCTTGGTCACCAAGACCTGTTCATTTTTCATATAGGGCTTTGTAAAAGCAACACTTTCCCGACGTTCATCTGTTGCTGAATAGCCATTCCAGATGGCATCAATAGTCCCATTTTTTAATTCCGTCTCCTTCATGTCCCAATCAATGGGTTGCCAGTTGACACGAATCCCATAGGACTCAAAGACTTGATTGGCCAAATCAATATCAAACCCCGCATAGGTTCCATCTTTTTGCTCAAATCCCATGGGAACAAAGGTATTATCAAAACCAATCGTGATGGACTGCTCCTTTTGGTATTTTTGCCAGTTGTCTACTTTAGGATCACTCACAGTCTGACCACAAGCCGTCAGAAGGACGAGACTAAGGACACCTAGCAGCCATGGTATTACACGTTTCATAGGCACCTCCTATTTTGGATCAACCTTGACCAGTATATCCGCAATAGCCTCTGCAAATGGGATATCGTGGGTGACAACAATCTGGGGCATTCCTAGTTCACGGTTCAGCATGATGAGCTTTTCAACTTCCAATCGCAATGCAGGGTCCAAAGCTGAAGTTGGTTCATCATAGCCAATAATTTCAGGATCAATCATCATGGCACGTGCCAAAGCCACCCGTTGCTTTTGACCGCCTGATAAAGAGAATGGATAAGCATCCGCATGGTTTTCAAGTCCCAAGCGCTCCAGCAAGCTCAGCGCTTTTTTACTGGCTTCTGCCTTACTCACATTCATAGTCTTGATAGGAGACAAGATCAGGTTTTCCATAACCGATAAATGTGGAAATAATTGAAAGTCCTGGAAGACAAAACCGAGAAGATTTCGTTTTTCTAGGGCATCTAGAGGCAAGTTTTCACCGTCGTATATAATTTGACCAGAATCAATTGTTTCAAGACCTGCTAGCATACGAAGCAAGGTCGTCTTTCCTCCTCCAGAAGGACCAACAATGGCGACAATCTGTTTTTCAGGAACGAGCAGATTAAAATCTGATAAGATCTGCTTATCTCCAAAACGTTTCGAAATCTGTTTTAATTCTAACATGACCTTCTCCTCCTATTTGTAGTATGAAAATTTCTTTTCAACACGCTTAGCAATCACCGTTACGATCCCAATGAGAATCAAATAAATGGCGCCCGCCAAAAACATAGGTGCTAGACTGGCATCACGATTGGCTGCTGTCCGACTCGCTAAGATCAAATCACTGATTCCCAATGCATAGACCAAGGATGTATCTTTGACCAAGGACATCACTTCGTTAAAGACACTTGGAAGGACGATCTTGACTACTTGAGGCAAAATGATATACTGAATCGTTTGCCAGGAGCTTAGTTTTAAGACCTTAGCCGCCTCATACTGGCCATTTGGAATGGCAACGATCCCTCCACGAAAGATCTCGGCAAAATAAGCTGCATAATTCAGCGTAAAAGCTATAATTGCTGCAGGAAGACGGTCAATACGAATACCGATACTTGGTAGAACATAATAAATAAAAATTAATTGAAGTAAGAGGGGCGTTCCTCGCATAATCCAAATATAGATGGTTAAGAGCCCATGCAGGATCTTCGAACGTAATTGAAGTAGAAAAGCAACGACAATCCCCAGTGGGATCGACAAGATCAATACAACAGCAAATACTTGTAAGGTCAGACTGGCACCCTTTAACAAACTTGGTAAAATTTCCAAAGCATACTGCATAGCATTCTCCCCCTTAAAAAATAATTAAAAATTATCATACCATAACTATTCAAAAAATACTAGATAAATTTGAAAATCTATTAAAAAAATAGCCTTTCGGCTATTCTTCTACTTTAATAAATCCAAATTTGTTAAGAGGATAGAGACGAAGGTTTACAACTCCTTCAATTTGATTTTTGTGGATGTAACCAAATTCACGACTATCTTCCGTATCACTACGGTTATCATTTAAGACCAAATAAGTGTTGGACGGCACACGGCCAGCCTTGGTTCCCTTTAATTCTGATAAGAAGAAATCATCCGTATAATAGCCATTGCTAGTCGGAGCCGCTAAATGCTTGTTGAGCATTTTATTCAGGTAAACTTCTGGTGTCGCTTTTCCGTTCAAATACAGGACATCGTCCACATAACTGACTTTATCCTTCCCGATCGCAATCACCCGACCAAGGTATTCTTTTCCCCCCACCTTGTATAAGACCAAATCACTGCGATCAATGTGAGCATTGCTGGTTGCTACGACAAGATCCCCTTTTTTGACAGAGGCATTGGCCATCTTTTCATTGATATGAAAAGGATGAAATACAAACAAACGCAACAATACCAGTACCAAAACCAGTAACCCCGCAATGATAACATTTCTAATTAAATCTCTCCTTGGCATATCCGTCTCCCTTCCTTTTGATTTATTATACCATGTTTTTGATCTTTAAAAAAGAGAAAGTAAATATTAGTGAGAATTTTGATCAAGCCTTTTTCCAACTAAAAAAACCTCGCTTGCGATCTAATGATCGCAAACAAGGTTTTGAAATTTCTGTATTAGATTAGCGAACTGTACGGATACGCATTGTGTTTGTACGAACAGCTTCTCCAACTGGTACACCAGCAACGATAACGATATCATCACCAGATTTAACAAGACCAGCTTCAACTGCTTTACGTTCAGCAATATCGAACATATCATCAGTTGATGAAGGAGCTTGTGTCAACATAGGGATAACACCCCAGTTCAACATCAATCCACGTTCAGTCAATTCGTCAAATGTCAATGCCAAGATATCAGCATCTGGACGGTATTTAGAGATCAAACGTGCAGTGTGACCTGTCTTAGTCAATGTAACAACCAATTTGATGTCCATTGAGCTTGTAGCATCTTTAACTGCTGATGCCATAACTTCTGTCTTAGAATGACGTTCAAAGGCAGCTGGATTCAAACGACCATATTCTTTCAAAAGAGTTTGAGCGTTCATATCGATTTTCGCCATAGTCGCTACAGATTCAATTGGGTATTTACCATTTGCAGATTCACCTGAAAGCATTGTAGCATCCGTACCATCGATAACAGCGTTGAAGACGTCAGATACTTCAGAACGAGTTGCACGTGGTTTTTCAGTCATTGTTTCAAGCATGTTTGTTGCAGTGATAACAACTTTACCAGCAGCGTTTACTTTAGAAGTGATCATCTTTTGATAAACTGGAACCATTTCGAATGGTACTTCAATACCCATGTCACCACGAGCGATCATGATACCATCAGTTACTTCAATGATTTCATCCAAGTTTTCGATACCTTGTTGGTTTTCGATCTTCGCAAACAATTGAACGTGGCTATTACCAGTTTCTTCACAGATTGCACGAACTTCTTGAACGTCTTTTGCAGTACGTACAAATGAGATAGCGATGAAGTTGATTCCTTGTTTCAAACCGAAACGAATATCATCGTTATCGCGATCAGCAAGAGCTGGGAAAGGAATTTTTGTATTAGGAATGTTTACACCTTTTTGTTTTGCGATGATACCATCGTTTTCAACTTTAACAACAAATTCACGTTTAGCAGCATCTTTTTCGATAACACGAAGACCCAATTTACCATCGTCCACCAATACTTGGTGACCAACTTCAACATCATCAAAGATGTCAAGAGCTCCGGCAACGTTCAAAGCGATAACGTCACGAGTTGATTTAATTCCTTGTTTTGTCGCAATACGAAGAGTTTCACCAGTTTTGTATGAATATTCTTTTGCTTCACCTTCGAACAATTCAGTACGAATTTCAGGACCTTTTGTATCAAGAAGGTAACCAACTTTTTTACCAGCGATTTCTTCTGCACGTTTAACAGTTGCCATACGTTCACCTTGTTCAGCATGGTCACCATGTGAGAAGTTGAAACGGAAAACATTAGCACCAGCTTCGATCAATTTAGCAATATTTTGTGCTGAAGCTTCAACGTCAAGTTTTTCGCCCCAGTATCCATCTTCGCCAAATTTCTTACCACCACGGATTTCGACCGCAGGACCTAAAGTTGCAACGATTTTAACACGTTTGTTCATGATATACGACTCCTTTTTTATATATCTGTCTTTTTAAGACATGTTAACGAATTTAAGTAATGAAATTAAATAGATGACAAGCTACGGTTCAATTCAGCAAGACCAAGATCTGCTTTGTGCGGATTGTTTACGACGATCTTACCATCATCCGTCAAGCTAAAGAGAGCACCATCTTTTGCATCACCAAGGATTGGGTTTTCCACCATTTTTTCATTGCGGATCCCAACAGCTACACCACCGATCCCTTGCTTCAGAAGTTTAACAGCGTGAGCACCCATACGAGATGCAAGGACACGGTCACGCGCAGTAGGCGAACCACCACGTTGGATATGTCCAAGCTCCGTCACACGAAGGTCACTTTCATCACCAGCTTCTTTCAAAGCCTTACCAAATGCAGCCGCAGACATCACACCTTCAGCAAGGACAATGATGTTGTGCGTACGACCTTTTTTATAACCTTCTTTGATGCTTTCAACCACATCTTTGATAGCGAATCCTTCTTCAGGGACGATGATTTCATCCGCACCAGACGCGATACCTGACCAAAGCGCGATATCTCCAGCATTACGCCCCATCACTTCGATGACGAAAGTACGACGGTGACTAGATGAAGTATCACGAATCTTGTCGATGGCATCCATTGCAGTTGTCACTGCAGTGTCAAAACCAATGGTAAAGTCTGTTCCAACGATATCGTTATCGATTGTTCCAGGAAGACCAACAGCTGGGAAGCCAAGCTCTGTCAAGCGCATCGCTCCGTGATAAGAACCATCTCCACCGATGACAACTACACCTTCGATACCGTGTTTTTTCAACTGCTCAATCCCTTTTAATTGGCCTTCGCGCTGAGCGAATTCAGGATAGCGAGCTGAGTGAAGGAAAGTACCACCACGTGAAATGATATCTCCAACTGATGAAGCATCCAGCGGATGAATTTCTCCAGCAACCATTCCCGCGTATCCATCATAGATACCGAAAACTTCCATGCCTTCTGAAATTGCTTGACGAACTACCGCTCGAATAGCAGCGTTCATACCAGGGGCATCTCCCCCACTGGTTAAAACAGCAATACGTTTCATTTCGTTATTTGCTCCTTTTTTCTTTTACATTCTACGTAATTATAACACAAATGGGACTAAATATCTCGTATTTTCCATAGTTTTTATCGATAAATCGTTTTCAGAACCAGATTCTTGAGTTCTGCTTCTAACTCTTTGTTTTTTTGAACTGGATACCCTTTCAGTTGCAAGGTTTTCTTTTCATCTTCATAGCGCATCACAACAGGATAAGGACCAGGATATTTCTTCAAAATCGAAAGAATGGTCTGATCCTGGCTGTGATCTGCCAATTGAATCCAGAATTTCTCATTGGTCGCTAATTGCGCTTCTGATAGAACCATTTGCAAGTGACCCTCTCGTTCTTGGATTTTCCCAGACAAGTAATAAAAGCCACTTTCTTTGATCAAAGAAGAAAATCGATTGTAGGTTTCTGGGAAAAGGGTCACATCCAATTTTTTCTTGGTGTCACTGACTTGTAGGAAAGCCATGAGATCCCCTGCCTTCGTCCGAATCGTTCGGATGGATTGAACTTCCACCAAAATCCGAGCTTGTTGGCCTTGCTCCAGTTGCGAGATCGGCTGGATCTCAAAAGGACTCATTTGCGCAATAGTGGCTAAGGGATGAGGACTTAATCCAACCCCGATAAGAGCTTGCTCTTTCTCATATTTTTCAGCTTGGCTAAAGTCTTCTGTCTCCGTCCAAGAGTAATTGGAATCCCCGAACAGACTGCCCAATTCATCCGCAAAGACCAACAAATTCGGTAAATTTTGAAGGACTTTGCGCCTGTTTTTCTCAAAACTATCAAATAAGCCAAGCTCGACCAAAGGAGTTAATAAAGGCAATTTGTGATACTGATTTGGAAGTCGTAAAATGAAATCTTCGACACTTTCAAAGGGACGATTGTCGATGATCCAATAGGCAAACTCTCTCGGAAATCCCTTGATGTTTTTCATGCCTAAGTAGATTTTTCTATCTTGAAACTTATCCCTGTATGGAATGGTATTAATCGATAAGGAAGCTACTTTAAAGTCAAACTGGAGGGCATCTGTCAGATAGTCACTGCTAGAATAATTGAGCATGACATCAAAGAAAACATCTGGATAATGGACCTTGAAATAAGCCATTTGAAAAGCTAAGGCAGAGTAGGCATAGGCATGGGACCGGTTAAAACCATAGCCAGCAAATTTTTCCATGATGGCAAAGACTTCTTGAGCTTTTTCTTTGGTATGACCGAGATTTTGAGCCCCTGTGATGAAATCATCTTCCATCTTGTGCATTTCTGCAGCATTTTTTTTGCCCATGGCACGCCGCAAGATATCGGCTTTCCCAAGGCTAAATCCTGCAAAACGCTGAGCCACCTGCATCACCTGCTCTTGGTAGAGCATAATTCCATAGGTAGGCTCTAAGATATCTGCGATAGAGGCATCTAAAATTTCCACCTTCTCTTGGCCATGCTTTCGTTTTACAAAATTGTCAATGTAATCACTAGCTCCTGGACGATTAAGAGAGGTGGTCGCTACCACTTCTTCGAAATGATTGGGTTTCACACGCCTCAAAAGGCGAATGGCCCCGGCCTGTTCAAATTGGAAAATACCCTTGGTGTCTCCTGCCGCAAACAAGGCCAGCGTTGCTGGATCTTCTAAATCAATAGCTTCAATTCGTATATCTTCTTGATACTTTTCATAGACTGCTTCCTTCATTTTTTGAACAAAGGTTAAATTGCGCAAGCCTAAAAAGTCCATTTTCAACAGACCATTGGCTTCTACTGCATGGGCATCATACTGAGTAATGAACATGTCCTCTCCATACTTTAGAGGAATATGATCGGTCAAATCTTGGTCACTCATCACGACCCCAGCTGCGTGGATCGAAGTCTGTCTAGGTTGGCCCTCAATTCTTTTCGCAATCTCAAAGCCACGCTCAAATTCCGTTCGGCTATGGATTACTTGTCGAAAGGCCAGGTTCTTCTTATAAGCGGTCGTCAATGTATCTCTAAAACCAATTCGCTTGGTAATAGAGGTCAGTTCGTACTCAGGAACTCCAAAGCGTTTAAAGACATCGCGAATGGCTTGCTTAGCCCCAAAAGTTGAAAAGGTTACAATCTGAGCCGCATGGTAACTTCCATAACGGTCTCTCACATAGCGGATAAATTCAGGACGATAGATATCAGGAATATCAATATCAATATCCGGCATGGTATAGCGCTCCACATTTAAAAAGCGCTCAAAGAGGAGGTCCTTCTCCACAGGGTCAATCCCTGTAATCCCTAGGGAATAGGCAATCAGTGAGCCTACAGCAGATCCACGTCCCATTCCCATGTAATAGCCTTGAGAGCGTCCGAAACGAAGGAGGTCCCAGACAATCAAGAAATAATCATCAAAGCCCATTTGGTGAATAATCTCTAACTCATGCTCCAATCGTTCCTGGTAGATTGAACCTCTTAAGTTTTTCTGAACAAGACCAGCTTGAGCCAATTCTCTCAGTTCTTCTACTGCTGGTTTTTTATGGTTAAAACGAGGCAATTTTAACTGGGTATCAATTTGGTAATGAATACCTGCTACTAACTGTTCTAGATTTTCTACCGCCTGAGGAAAGGCTACTTCAAAGTCTTTTCTCAAATCTTGGGGACTTTTTAAGGCCAAGCTCGCATCCATCGAACCTGTTTCTGTTAAGGTTTGATTTTCCTTAATCGCAGCAAGCATCTGGAGAGCTTCCAGATCAGACCTTTCGAAATAACGTACCGTATGAAGAGGGAGAACAGGATGCGTAAATGAGGTTGCGGGTATGTCCGCAAAAACCCCAATATAGTAATCACAGGATAAAGGCAACTCCTCATTAGCATAAGGAGCCGGAACAATGACTGCGACATGCTGCATCAAGTGCTTCACATCTTCCCAGCTGTTCTTTCCCATCATTTTACTCGTTGAAATCTTCATCAAGTTCTGATAGCCTTGGGTTGACAAGGCCAACAAGCGAAAAGGAATGGTTTGATCCCCAAGCTCCAGCCCAATTTCCAGACCGATTAAGGGGTTGAGGTGAGCGGCCTCGCAAGCTTCGATAAACTCATAAGCACCATACAAATTGTCAACATCCATGATTCCCAAGGACTCATAGCCCATGCTTTTGGCTTTCTCGACATAATCTGTCAAGCTGACCACACTTTCCATGAAGGTATAAACTGTTTTGGTATCTAGCTGTGCAATCACTTTTTCTCCTTTCTGCATTGTCTATTTTGGTGACCCCTTTGGTCACTCCTTTTTGTACAAAAAAACACCACTGTTACACAATGATGTCTCAACAACGGAAGACATGGGATTCGAACCCACGCACGCTTTTACACGCCTACCGCGTTTCCAACACGGCCTCTTAAGCCTCTTGAGTAATCTTCCAAAATTATATATGGAGCCGGTGGGAATCGAACCCACGTCCAAACACCTGCCAGAATATTTGTCTACAACTATAGGTTATGTTTTGTTTTAACAGCCTCTCGACACATAACTCAAGCCCAAAAACTGCGAGTCTATTAATCTCTTATCAAGCTACTAGACAAAGCTTGATCGTATCTCGCTCAAATAAAGACCTGTCATCAAACGCGAGCGATTCGAATCGGGTCACGCCTGCTGGTGTTTAGGCAGCTAAAGCGTAAGAATTATTATTTTTTGCAGTTATATTTAACTGAGCGTTTACGTCGCCACACGAGTCGCAAAATATACCTCATAATGCCTGTCGAATCCGTAACGACCCCAAAACGAATACATTTAGTATATCAAAATGCAGCTAAAAATGCAAAAGAAAAAAATTGAACAAGGAAGCTTTCCTTTCGAGGCTTCCTCGTTCAATCCCTTGTTGATTATTGAAGGTTCAACTTGTACTTGCTGATGTAGTGAATGGTGAAGTACATAGAAACAATCTTAATCACTTCATAGATGAGTCCTGGTATAAATGAGATTCCCAATTCCTCCATATTCCCATAGTTATAGAGCAGACGGAGTAAATCATTCAAATCTCTAACTGGTTGGACTGCTATACCAATGATGCTTAACACAATGCACAAGAGAAAGAAAAACAGAATCGCCTTCAATCCACGACGATTTTGGAACAGTTGGCCAAGTGCGATTGATACATAAAATAGTAAGATTCCTGAAGCTGTGGTAAAAATCCACCAGATGATAATCCAATAAACGGTGGAATGACTAAAAGCCTCGAAAATACTAAATACAGGAGAGAGGTCTTGTCCCATGACAGCTCCCATCACAAGTATCGTGACAAAACTGCTAAAAAGTAGGAGGAATATACAATATAGACTCGCTACTAAGGCTCCCACAAATTTAGACAAAATGATGGCATGAGGGCTAGCTGGAAGGGTCCAGGTCAAATAGCCTTCGCGTTCGTATAAGTTAGAATAGAAACGACGGATAATGATATAGTAGTTACTGAGATAAAGGCCGATCACACCACCAAAAATGAGAATCCCAAGAATTCCTGATACTACTCTCAAGGTACCTACATCCATATGTAAAAAACTTGGTACAGAACTTGCACCGATAATACCTGTTAGTATGGACAAACCTAGTGCAATCAGGGTGATCAATAAATACCACTTAGCTGTCGATTTAAATTCATATTTTAATAATTTACCAAACATGGGTGCCTCCTAATAAACACGGAATTGATCACGGAAGATCGCATCGATTGATTTTCCGTGTTGATTGCGCAAAACAGTCGTATTTTCATGCAAGAGGATTCTTCCTTGGTTGATGAAAATCGCCTCATCCAAAACTTGCTCAATATCCGCAATCAAGTGAGTTGAAATTAAAACAGATGAGTTCGGACGTCTATTTTGAATAATAGTCCGCAAGATATAATCACGCGCAGCCGGGTCCACTCCCCCAATTGGTTCATCAAGAACATACAAGTCAGCTTCCCGACTCATCACCAAAATCAATTGCACTTTTTCCTTATTCCCTTTTGAAAGGCTATTCAATTTTTGATTTGGAAGCAAGTGCAAGTCATTGAGCAATTGGTAAGCACGTTGGACATTAAAATCTGCATAAAAATCTTGGAAATAGCGGATAGCATCCACGATTTTCATATTTTCATTCAGATAAGTCGTATCTGGCAAATAAGAGACGACTTTTTTAGAGGCTGGGGATGGCAATTGCCCATGAATATAGATATTGCCAAGGCTTGGTTGCAACAAACCATTAATCAATTTAATAATGGTTGTTTTCCCACTACCATTGGGACCAAGGAGGCCAATAATACGGCCAGGTTGGATATTCAAACTAACATCCATGAGAGCCACTGCTTGCCCATAGTTTTTCGTTACATGGTCCAAGTAGACCAAAGGATACTGATTCATGTAAATCTCCTTTTTTTCTATTTATGCTATTATACCTTGTCTCCTAAATGTTTGCAACTGTATATGAAAATTTGCAAAGAATTTGTAAAAGTTGTTCAAAAAACGGTTTAAACAGAAAAGGAGGCTGGGACAAAAATCCTAGCCTCTCTGATTTGTTTTGATGAATACTGTATCCATTGAAAATTTTTAGCTAATGCCAAGAGCAATTCGTGCATAGCGACTCATCTTTTCAACCGTCCAAGCAGGATACCAGACCAATTTCACATCAACAGTTGATACTTCTTCTACATCTGCCAACGCATCGTGGATCTGATCTGTCAATAAATCGGCCAAGGGGCATCCCATAGTGGTCAACGTCATATCAATCACGGTTGCACCTGTTTCACCATCAAAATGAATCTCATAAACAAGACCCAAATTGACAATGTCAATTCCAAGCTCAGGATCAATGACTTCTTCCAAGGCATTTAAAATTTTATTCTTGATTACTTCAATTTGCTCTGTTGTATAGGCCATTCTACACTTCCTTTCGTTTCTATTTTGCCTAACCAAAATTTAGCTAAATCAGGTCAGGTTAAAGATGTCCGCAGGACCTTCCTCGCTTCCAAAGTTCTTGGCTCGGGTTAAAAATGTTCACTGGACCTAGGTCGCTTTTTCATTTCTTGGCGACCGTTAAAAATGTCCCCCGGACATTTTTAATCCTCAATAAAATCACGCAATGGTTTGCTTCTGCTTGGGTGGCGGAGTTTGCGGAGGGCTTTGGCTTCGATCTGACGGATCCGTTCACGGGTCACGTTGAAGACTTTGCCGACATCTTCCAAGGTCCGCATTTTACCATCATCGAGACCAAAACGTAAACGTAGGACGTTTTCTTCACGGTCTGTCAGGGTATCGAGGACTTCATCCAATTGTTCGCGCAAGACAACACGAGTGGTGTAGTCTACTGGATTTTCAATCACTTCGTCTTCGATAAAATCTCCCAAATGGCTATCGTCCTCTTCCCCGATTGGCGTTTCCAAAGAAACAGGCTCTTGGGCAATCTTCAAGATTTCACGCACCTTATCTGGCGTCATATCCATGCGCTCAGCGATTTGTTCAGGTGTTGGGTCTTGTCCCAATTCTTGTAAGAGGTTACGTTGTTCCCGAACCAACTTGTTAATGGTTTCCACCATGTGAACCGGGATCCGAATGGTACGCGCTTGGTCTGCAATGGCCCGAGTGATGGCCTGACGGATCCACCAAGTGGCATAAGTAGAGAACTTAAACCCTTTGGTATAGTCAAACTTATCAACCGCCTTCATCAAGCCCATGTTTCCTTCTTGGATCAAATCCAAAAATTGCATGCCACGACCGACATAACGCTTCGCAATGGAAACGACCAAACGAAGGTTGGCTTCTGCTAGACGTTGCTTGGCTTCCAAGTCACCTTGTTCTACCAAAATAGCCAATTCTTGCTCTTCTTCGTTGCTCAACAAAGGAACAACCCCAATTTCTTTCAGGTACATCCGAACTGGGTCGTTGACTTTTGCAGAGTTACTTCCAAGCAATTCCTCATCTGTTAATTCGGGTTCTTCTTCATTGGTTAACACACGCGCACTTGGATTGCCGTCTTTATCTGTGATCGAAATTCCTGCATCTTGAATCCGTTGCAAAAGATCATCAATTCCGTATGCATCTAGTGAGAAAGGGATCACCAATTTGTCATTAATATCATCATCTGTAGCAGTCCCACTTTTCTTGTGGCCACGAATAAATTCTGCAATTTGAACGTCTAATGTTGTAATATCTTTTTGTTCTTTCGCCATTCCTACTCCATTCTTCTTTTTTGAGCGATCAAACGCTCAAGCTCCAATAAAGCTGTTTCTGCATCTCCTGTAGAGGAGGCTTCTTTCACTTTATTTCCAATTTGTTGGTTTTCTTTACGAAGCAACTCGCGCTGACGCGTCTCTTCAACTTCTTCTAATTCACCATCCGAAATCTCTTCTGGTAGGTCTTCTTCTAACATACGATACCAGGCATGCTGAACCCCTTCTGGTTGTTCTGATAAATCCTGAGAACTAACCTCACCATTTTGACAAAGTAACTTGTACAAAACTTGAAGCTCAGGCGTATCGAAGGAAAAATCCGATCGCAATCGGTAATCATTCAGAATCATTGGAAAATCCTTCATCCGATTCAAGAGATGATTTTCCGCCTTCACCAAGCGCGACATTCCACGATTTGGCAAGAGATCCACTGAAAAATTAGATCGTTTAGAAGCTCCACTCTTTTGCGTGGCTTCTCTCTGTTGCAATCGGCTATTATTGACAAGCTGCTCAACCTGCAAATAATCAAAATCTGGTAGCAAATCAGCTAGTTTATATATATAGGCATTTTGTGCAGTGATAGACTGCGTCTGTGCAATAATAGGGGCAAGCTTTTCGACAAATTCAATCTGCGCTTGCAGGTTCTCAATATAGGAAGGTTTCCAATAGTGCATTAAGAACTCGACCTTACTGATTCTGGAATCCTTTAATAGACTTGCCAACTCTTCCGGTGATGTTTTCTTAAGATACTCATCCGGGTCCATCTGGTCTGGAATACGCACGATTTCAAGATCCAGATCTTGCAAGACATCTAAGGCCTTGACCGTCGCCTCTAACCCTGCCTTGTCTCCATCATAGGTCAAAATCACTTTTTTTGTAAAGTGGGATAAGTGATGGACATGCTCTGGAGTCAGTGCTGTTCCCATGGAGGCCACTGCATTTTCAATCCCAGCTCGATAAGCCGCAATGACATCCATAAAGCCTTCCATCACATACATTTCACGGAGCTTTTTGGCACTCGTCCTAGCCTGGTCTAAATGATAGAGTTCAAAACTTTTATTAAATAAACGCGTGCTTCGACTGTTCTTGTACTTGGCTTGATGACTACCATCCACAGCCTCTTTCCATAGCCGACCTGAGAAGGCAATCACACGCCCTGTATCATCTGTCAGGGGAAACATGATCCGATCCTGAAAGGAATCAAAAACTGTCCCAGCATCGGAGATCGTAAACAAACCCGAATCTGTAATGACCTTTTCAGAAAACTTCTCAGAGAGATTTCGATAAAGATAATTTCCTTCTGCAGGAGCCAAGCCCAATTGAAAATGGCGGATAACCTCATCAGTCAGGCCACGTTCATGCAAGTAGCTTCGCGCTTCTTCCCCCATCTTGGTCGTCATCAGAATGGCTTGGTAAAACTTACTCGCCTCCTGATGAATGTCATATAAGTCTTGATTGGGGTTCACAAGGGTTGGTTGATGCGGCCTTGCTTGGTTTTGGATGGCAATCCCCGCCTTTTCAGAAACGATTTGAACCGCATCCATAAAAGTAACCCCTCGGTATTCTTCAATGAACTTAAAGACATCCCCAGAACGACCACATCCAAAGCAATGGTAAAACTGCTTATCTTCAACAACATTAAAGGAGGGAGTCTTTTCTCCATGAAAAGGGCAAAGGCCTAAATAATTGCGACCTGCCTTACTGAGAGAAACTACTTCCCCAATGATTTCAACAATGTTGACACTGTTTTTAATCTCTGCTATTTGCTCTTTATCAACCATAAACAGTGCCTCCATTCTACCATAGACTATCATTTTCTATTTTATACTAAAAATCCCTAAATGTAAATTTTTTCCTATCAATTTCAATCATAATGGACACATTTTCAAAAAAATATCACTAATTTAAAAAATTTTAGGCAAATTCCTTGTCAGCTCCATCAATTTCCGTTATACTATCAAAGTAAAAAATTATTATGAAAGGACATATTTAGGATATGTTAAAAGATTTAAAAGCTTTCCTCCTTCGTGGAAACATCGTTGACCTTGCTGTAGCAGTCGTTATCGGAGCTGCATTTGGAGCTATCGTAACATCACTTGTTAACGATATCATCACTCCACTTATTTTGAAACCAGCTATGAAGGCTGCTGGTGTTGAACAGATTGCACAATTATCATGGAACGGTGTGGCATACGGTAGCTTCTTGAGCGCTGTTATCAACTTCCTTGTTGTTGGTACTGTTCTTTTCTTCGTAGTAAAAGCTGCTGAGAAAGCTCAAAACCTTGGTAAAAAAGAAGAAGCTGTTGAAGAAGAAACTCCTGCTCCAACTCAAGAAGAGTTGCTTGCTGAAATCCGCGACTTGCTTGCAAACAAATAATCAGATAAAAAGACCCGATCTTCTAAAAAGAAGGTCGGATTTTTTGTTGCTCATGATAGCCCAAGGAAAACAAAAAACAGACCGAAGTCTGTTCCTGTATTCTATTAGAATTTTTTACGTTTACGAGCTGCTTCTGATTTACGTTTACGTTTTACAGAAGGTTTTTCATAGAATTCACGTTTGCGTGTTTCTTGAAGAGTACCAGCTTTAGTAACCGCACGTTTGAAACGACGAAGAGCATCGTCAAGAGATTCATTCTTACGTACTACTGTTTTTGACATGTTTTTCACTCCCTTCAAGCCTAAAATCTTATTTATTTTATCACACTTCTATATAGCTGTCAAGATTTTTTGCAACTTTTCTAGCATTCTAGGTAAGGACCTTTTTTCTTATCCCAGCTTTTTCATTCAACCCATTTTATGATACAATGGAGTCTAAGAAAACATGAAGGAGACACCATGTCAGAAATTTATGATATTACCATTATCGGTGGCGGACCGGTCGGTTTGTTTGCTGCCTTTTATGGCAATCTACGTCAAGTAAATGTCAAATTAATCGATTCTCTTCCTCAATTAGGAGGACAGCCAGCTATTTTGTATCCTGAAAAAAATATTCTCGATGTCCCGGGATTTACCAATTTAACAGGGGAAGAATTGAGCAATCGCTTGATCGAGCAAGTTCAGGGATTTGATACTCCAATCTACCTCAATGAAACGGTTGAAGACATTCAAAAAGAGGGAGAAATTTTCACCATCACCACTTCTCGCCAAGTGCATCAGTCTAAAGCTGTGATTATTGCCATGGGTGGTGGGGCCTTTAAACCACGCCCTCTTGATATAGACGGGGCTGAGGACTTTGACAATGTTCACTACCATGTTTCAAACATCCAACAGTATGAAGGAAAACAAGTGACTGTCCTTGGTGGTGGGGATTCCGCTGTAGACTGGGCTCTTGCTTTTGACAAGATCGCTCCGACAACCATCGTTCACCGTCGGGACAACTTCCGTGCCCTCGAACACAGTGTAGAAGAACTCAAACAATCTTCTGTTACTATCAAAACACCTTTTGTCCCAAGTCGCTTGATTGGTGAAAATGGTCATGCCACTCACCTTGAGATTACAAAAGTCAAATCCGATGAAACCGAGCTCATTCCAATTGATCACTTATTTGTCAATTATGGTTTTAAATCTTCGATTGGAAATTTAAAATCATGGGGCGTAGAATTGCAACGCCATAAAATTAAGGTTAACCGAAAACAAGAAACGAGCCTCGCTGGAATTTATGCCTGCGGAGACTGTTGCTTCTACGAAGGAAAGATTGATCTGATTGCGACAGGTCTCGGTGAAGCTCCAACAGCTGTGAACAACGCTATCAACTACATCTATCCAGATAAGAAGGTTCAACCCACTCACTCAACCAGTTTATAATAAAAAAGGCCAGTGGCCTTTTTTAGAATGTAGACAAACTATTTTTTACTAAAATGAGTACAGTATTCTACAAGGAAGTCGAAATAAATTCTAATTTTTAAAATTAATTAAAAATATATAAAAATTTTCCGCCATGAGAAAAGTGCTTGAAATGCGATCATTTCAAGCACTCGGGAGTTTTGAGACCTTAGGCTCAAAACTAAGTCATGGAACTTCGAAGAAGTTCGCTGACGTCCGTACTCACCTAAGGAAAGTTTTTAAGATGACTTTGTCTTCAATCTGAAAGGCCCCTCGGGCTTTTTTATTTATCTAAATCATCAGCAATCTTATTGATTTTTCGTAAACGGTGGTTAACACCGCTTTTTGAAATAGGAACTTGTAAGCTATCTGCGATCTGTTGGATGGAATAATCTGGATGGTTCATCCGGATATAGGCCACTTCTTGCAGATCACTTGGTAAACTTCCTAAACCGATCGTATCCACAATTTTACTGATATTATTGATGGTTTTCATGCTGGCTGTAACTGTTCTTTGAATATTGGCCATCTCGGCATTGTTGGCCCGATTGAGGTCATTACGCGTCTCTCTCATGACCTTGATCTCCTCAAATTCTTGCATGGCGTTCATAGCGTCCACTACAATCAGAAAATCGATGATATCTTCAGCCCTTTGCAGATAAGTCACTACACCCTTCTTCCGCTCAATGGTTTTGGCATCTAACAGAAAGCCTTGCATGAGAAGGGCTATTCCTTCAGCGTGGTCGGTATATACTGAATTGATCTCCAGCTGGTATTTGCCTTTTTCGGGATCTTTGATAGAGCCACTCGACAGAAATGCCCCTCTCAGATAGGCCCGACTTGCTGCCTCATCTTTAGAAATGCTGGCATCAATGCCCGTCTCAATCCCGAAAAAGGAATCTGCCAAATGAAGGTCTGCTAGAATAGCTTCTACTTTTTCATCCAAGAAAACCGTATAGACCCGATTTTTCCGTAAATTTGTCTTTTGGTGATGGCGAATATCTGATTTGACCCCATAAAAATGAAGCAACAATTCGTAGATATGACGAGCAATTTTAGCATTTTCTGTCGTCACCGACAAGGTCAAACCACCCGTAGAAATTCCAAGACTCCCAGACATCTTAATAATGGCAGCCAATTCACTCTTTTCAAATCGTTTGAGGGACAGCAATTCTTCTTTGACGCGAACCGTAAAACTCATTTTCTCACCTGCACGATCTGCATCAGCTCTTCGACTACTTTTTCACCATCATGAAAGGCTCCGCCATTGACTAGCTTTAAGAAATCAGAAGAAATCACTTGGGGGACTTGCGAGTGCAAACCCTTAAAATCGTGCTCGACCTGCACCAAGTATTCATCAAATTTATTACTGTTCATATAAGCTGCGGGAACCTGATTGATATTGACGAGAACAGTATCGATGAACTTTTCTCCCAAATGTTTGTGGAGTACGGCCACGTGGTCACTATCTTTGAAATGTTCGGTCTCTCCTCTTTGGGTCATGATGTTGCAGACATAGGCTACTTGGGCCTTGGTTTCAAGAATAGCTTTCCCGATCTCATCGATCATCAAATTAGGGAGGATAGAGGTAAAGAGAGAACCTGGCCCCAAGACCACCATATCACTTTCAAGAATAGCTTCTACCACTTTTTTACTAGCTTTTGGGCGCTCTTGATCAAAGGTATTGGTCACAAATACATGATCAATCATACCGGCGTAGTTGGCAATATGGCTTTCCCCAACCACTTCTTTTCCATCCTGAAAGACGGCATGTAGGGTCAAGGGCCGATCACTCGACGGATAAATCTTACCTGTCGTGTGGAAGAACTTGGTTAACAACTGCATGGCATTATAGGTCGAGCCTTGCATCTCTGAAATCCCTGCAATGATCAAGTTCCCCAAAGGATGACCAGCCAAAGGCCCATCATCATCGGCAAAGCGGTATTGAAAGACCTTCTCATAAAAACGAGGCATATCTGACATGGCAACCAGCACATTTCGAAGATCTCCAGGTGGTGTCAATTTTTGGATATTCTTTCGCAATTCACCAGAACTGCCTCCGTCATCCGCAACCGTGACAATGGCCGTAATATCAACTGGTTTCTTTCGTAAACTATCAAGGATAACAGAAATTCCTGTCCCACCACCAATAACCGTTACTTTAGGTTTTCTCATGAGCGATTCACCGTTTCTTTCCGTCTGTCCTTGTCTCTATGACTGCAATTGACCTGCCAATTTTTTTCTAAATCATGCGCTAAGCGCTCTGCAAAGGCTACTGAACGGTGTTGCCCACCGGTACAGCCCATAGCGATGGTGAGAACGGATTTACCTTCTCGTTTATAAGATGGTAAAATAGGAACGATCAAGTCATGGAGGTGACGATAAAAGTCCTCTGATTCAGGGTGATCCATGACATAATCATAAACAGCTGGATCTTGCCCTGTTAAATTCCGAAGCTCCAACTTGTAGTATGGATTTGGCAGAAAACGCACATCAAAGACCAAGTCAGCATCGATCGGAAGGCCATATTTAAAACCAAAAGACATGACCTCAACTCGAAAATCTGGCTGATTGTCTTGACTAGCAAATTGTTCAGCAATTTCTTTCCTTAGATTACGAGGTGTTAACTCAGTCGTATCGACCACATTTTGACTAATATTTTTAAGCGGAGACAAGAGCTCTCGCTCCAAGGTAATCCCATCCAAGACACGCCCATCTGCTGCCAGAGGATGGCTTCGGCGTGTTTCCTTGTATCGCGCCACCAACTCACTATCAGTCGCATCCAAGAACAAGACCTTGAAATCGAGGTCTTCTTGGTTGTCCAATTCATCCAAGACGGTGGGAATCTCATTGAAAAAAGAACGACTTCGCATATCCACAACAACTGCTAATTTATTATTGTCTGGACTAAGACGCATGAGTTCAATAAATTTAGGCAATAAGGCTGGTGGCATATTGTCAATAGTAAAGTAACCCAAATCCTCAAAAGATTGGATGGCGACGGTCTTACCAGCACCGCTCATCCCTGTCACTACGACCAGTTGAATCTTACTTTCTGTCATTTTCTCCTCCCAAATTAAAACAGAGTGGCAACCAGCTTCCTGCTCTCCACTCTGTCTTTTGTCTTTGAATCGTTATTAGGCTTTGATTTCCGCAATAACTTCAATTTCAACCTTCACATCACGTGGCAAGCGGGCTACCTCAACAGCTGATCGAGCTGGAAACTCATTGGTAAAGGCTGTTTTATAGACCTCATTAAAAGGTACAAAGTCATTCATATCACTTAAGAAGCAAGTGGTTTTGACCACATGATCAAAGTCTGTTCCGGCTTCTTTTAGAATGGCTCCGATATTTTTTAACACTTGCTCTGTTTGCTCTTGAATGGTTTGGCCAATGATTTCTCCTGTTTCAGGGGACAGGGGAACTTGACCACTTGCAAATAAGAGATTGCCGACAATTTTCCCTTGAACATAAGGTCCAATTGCTGCAGGTGCTTGATCTGTATGAATTGTTTTTCCCATCGTATTCTCCAAGTCTATTTACTTTTGCTGGTTTTCTTTTGCTAATTTTTCCCTTTGGAGACGCAATTTGCGTTTAGGGTTTAGCGTATTAAACAGTTCTTCTAATTTTTCAGCATTCCAAACATCGGCAGCTGAAACAAAATTTCCATTTTCATCTCGAAAAGAGATTGGTTTATCTCCCACTGAAAAAGCCTCATTTCTTATTTGGAATCCTAGATTCGGTCAGGATACACTTTAATCTACAAACTCAAATTCAAAGTTTCCGATCCGAACGATATCGCCATCTTTGGCCCCACGCGCACGGAGAGCTTCATCAACCCCCATTCCACGCAATTGACGGGCAAACTTCATCACCGCTTCATCACGATCAAAATTGGTCATGGTAAAGAGTTTTTCTAGTTTGTCACCAGACAAGACCCAAGCGGCATCGTCATCACGACTAATATCAAAGGCTGGTTGGTCTTCATCAAAGCCGTAGTAAACTTCTTCTTGCGCCAGTTCATCTTCAGTATACAAGAGGAATTCAGGCGTTTTATCAACCAACTCTGCCGTTGCTTCTAACAAATTGTCCAAGCCTTGTTGCGCTAGGCTAGAGATCGGAAAGATTTGTGGAAGCTCATCAAACTCATCGTAATTGGCCGCTAGTTTTTTCTTAAATTCTTTCAAATTTTCTTGGCTCTCTGGCATGTCCATTTTATTCGCCACAATAATCTGTGGACGCTCCATGAGACGAAGATTATAGGTTTCAAGTTCGTTATTGATCTGAACATAATCTTCATAAGGATCACGTCCTTCACTGGCTGACATATCAATGACATGCAAGATGACACGGGTGCGCTCGATGTGGCGAAGGAACTGAGTTCCTAATCCGACACCTTGGCTAGCTCCTTCGATCAATCCAGGAAGGTCAGCTACCGCAAAGGATTCTCCAGACGGTGTTCGAACCATTCCCAAATTTGGAACGATGGTTGTGAAATGGTAGGCTCCAATCTTTGGCTTAGCTGAAGTGATGACGCTAAGAAGGGTCGACTTCCCAACAGATGGAAAACCAACCAAACCAACGTCCGCCAAAATCTTGAGTTCCAGTGCCAATTCGCGTTCTTGACCAGGTTCTCCATTTTCAGAAATTTCAGGTGCTGGATTCTTTGGTGTTGCAAATCGAATATTGCCTCGTCCGCCTCGGCCACCGTGAGCAACAATATATTCTTGACCATTTTCGACCAAGTCCGTAATGACTTTCCCCGTCTCGACATCTCGCACGGTCGTCCCTTGGGGAACGCGTACATAGAGGTCTTCGGCGCCACGTCCATGCATGCCCTTGGTCATTCCTTTTTCCCCATTTTGGGCTTTGAAATGACGGTTATAGCGGAAGTCCATTAGTGTGCGCAAGCCTTCGTCTACTACGAAGATGACATTGCCACCACGACCTCCATCACCGCCCCAAGGCCCCCCATTGGGGACATATTTTTCACGACGGAAGGCCACCATGCCATCTCCGCCATTTCCAGCCTTGACCTTAATCTTAGCTGTGTCTAAAAACATACTCATAAATGAATGATTTCCTTTATATCTATGTGCACCTTAACTTAATAAGAAAGGGCACCGATTGCTGTAGCAAAAATCGCACCAACTGTTACGATCAACATGATCACAATAACCACCATGGTAATCATTTCAAATGGTGTTTTTTTGCGTTTTCCGTTATCTCCAAAAGCCACTTTTTATACCTCGTTACTATAAATTCATTAGCCCTATTTTACCACGAAATAGGGGATTTTTCAAATAGAGCCTACACAAAAAGAGACTGGGACAAAAGTCCTAGCCTCTTCATTGCTTTTGGATTGTCGAGCAAGACGCAGTGGTTGAGTGCTCAAAGCACTGCTTTGAGGTGGCGGATAGAACTTGCGAAGCAAGTATCCTAAGTCTTTGTTCGCTTTTTATGCTTCAAAGATGCCCTATGTTGACGGAAACTATGTTTCCTTTATCTGCAACCTTCAACAGTCTCCCAGACTGTTGAAGCTATGCAGAGGTGGGACGACGAAATCGAATTCTAACGAATGACCGATTTCTGTCCCACTCTCTTCGATTTACTTTAAAATGAGTCTAGGGTAAGCCAATCTGGCTCCTTAGCAGGCGTTTCTCCTATCTAGCTTCAGAGGATATTAAAGCCCGATTTCTGCTTGGACAACTGCTGCAATGGTATCTACATAGTAGTCTACTTCTTCATGTGTAGGTGCTTCTGCCATGACACGAAGAAGAGGTTCTGTTCCACTAGGGCGAACCAGGATCCGGCCATTTCCTGCCATTTCCGCTTCCATTTTTTCAATGATCTCACGAATAGCAGGCACTTCCATCGCCTTGTCTTTCATACTATTTTCAACCCGGATATTGACCAGTTTTTGAGGATAAATGGTCACTTCTGCAGCCAATTCAGACAATTTCTTGCCGGTTTCTTGCATGATTTTTGTCAATTGAACCCCTGTTAATTGGCCATCACCAGTTGTGTTGTAATCCATGATGACTACGTGACCAGATTGCTCACCACCAAGGTTGTATCCTGACTTGCGCATTTCTTCGACCACATAGCGGTCTCCAACAGCCGTGATTTCTTTGTGAATTCCTTTTGCATCCAAGGCCTTGTGGAATCCGAGATTGGACATGACAGTTGTGACGATTGTATTTTTTTCGAGTAAGCCTTGACTTGATAGGTAGGATCCGATGATGTACATGATCTTATCACCGTCTACGATCTCTCCATTTTCATCAACAGCGATCAAGCGGTCACTATCGCCATCAAAGGCTAGACCAATGGTTGCACCAACTTCTTTCACTTTTTCTTGTAAGTGCTCAGGGTGCGTGGAGCCAACACCATCATTGATATTCAAACCATCTGGCGTTTCACCAATAACCGTCAATTGTGCTCCCAAGTCTGCAAAGACCTGACGAGCACTTGTTGAAGCGGCACCATTTGCAGTATCCAAAACAACATGCAAGCCGTCCAATTGAACCCCTGTAGATACGAGGAATTCTTGGTATTTGCGCAAGCCTTCTGGATATTCCATGACCGTTCCTAAACCTTGAGCACTTGGACGTGGAAGGGTATCTTCAGGCGCATCCAATAGAGCTTCAATTTCAAGTTCCCGATCGTCATCCAACTTGAAACCATCACCACCAAAGAATTTGATTCCGTTGTCCAACGCTGGATTATGGCTAGCAGAGATCATCACTCCTGCGCTTGCTTTTTCAGTACGGACCAGATAAGCAACACCTGGAGTTGCAATCACTCCCAATTTGTAGACACGAATCCCCACGGATAAGAGTCCGGCAATCAGAGCGTGTTCCAACATTTCACCAGAAATACGCGTATCGCGCCCAACAAACACTAGGGGTGTTTCTTCTTCATGTTGGCTCAAGACATAGCCACCGAAACGGCCCAACTTAAAGGCCAATTCTGGCGTTAATTCTACATTTGCTTCTCCACGGACACCGTCCGTTCCAAAATATTTACCCATTATGTATTACCTTTTACTTTCTAATTGCTTGAACTGGAGGAAGTCGACGAAGAGCTACTTGAGCTGGACGAAGACGAGTTCGTCTTGGTTGTCACCTGGATGTGCATCTCACCAGGTTTTACCACACCTGGTAGGACATTTCC
Source organism: Streptococcus sp. IMAU 99161 (assembly GCF_014435245.1). Classification (NCBI taxonomy): domain Bacteria; kingdom Bacillati; phylum Bacillota; class Bacilli; order Lactobacillales; family Streptococcaceae; genus Streptococcus; species Streptococcus sp. IMAU 99161. Next base: position 210,002 of record NZ_JAAPAW010000006.1, read on the forward strand.
TTGGGCATCTACCGCATTTAAAGAAACAGTTCCACTATAGTTTCCACTGATCATTTCACTGGAAGGGAAGACCGCTTCGACATGATCGATCCGACTCAAGGTTTCTTGGTCACTTGTTACTTCTACTTTAGAAGTTTCTAGAGAAATATCCGTTACCGTCACCCCTTCAACGATCTGATTGTGAGGGATCGTAGCCCTAACAGAAAATGATTTTTTCGCTTTTTTACCAATTTTCACCGAAACCTTCTGTGGCTCAACGGTAGCTGTCAAACCGGCCGGTAGGTCTTTTACGACCAAGGGGACTTCAATCGTTCCTTCTTTTTCCTTCCGAAGATCGGCGACCACTCGAAACTTCCGAGTGCTTGGCTGCATTTCACTAGCAAGGGCAACACGATTGGACCCTTTCAGAAAAACGGTCACTTCTGAGGTCAAGCCACTAACGAAGTAGGTTTGATCATTGTACTTGGCATCAATCGGGATGTTGGTTAAGGTATTGGTATAGGTTTCCGAGCTAACCTGCCTTGCACTACTATTGTTTTGAAAATTAAAGGAAGAGGCATTGATAAACAAGATGACGGACAATAAGACCGAGGCAAAAACATACAGAAATTCTTTTTTGGATCTCATTTTACCAACCTCCCCAAAATTCGTTCTTTTAAGCTACGATCTTTCTTTTCGTCAGGGACAAGAAAACTCCTTAATTCTTTTTCGAACTCATCTAGCGTCAGATCGTGCAAAAATCTGCCATTATTGGTCACAGAGATCCCACCTGTTTCTTCAGATACTACAAAAGTAAAGGCGTCTGACACCTCTGAAAGACCAATAGCTGCCCGGTGACGGGTTCCAAATTCTTTTGAAATCATACTACTTTCTGTCAAAGGTAAATAGGCACAAGAAACTGCGATCTTATCATTTCGAACAATAACAGCACCATCATGCAAAGGTGTGTTTGGAATAAAGATGTTGATTAATAATTCACCAGAGACCTCAGCATCCAAAGGAATCCCGGTCGAAATATATTCTTGAAGGGTTCTAGCTCCTTGAATGGCCACCAAAGCTCCTATCTTACGAGGACTCATATAAGCTACTGCCTTAACATAGGCTTGGACCATCTTCTCTTCCTGACTGACTTCACTGGTCACAAAGAATTCTGTGGCACGCCCTAGTCGCTCCAAGCCAACCCGAATTTCTGGAGAAAAAATCACAACCAGAGCGATGACCCCATACGTAATGACCTGATTGATCAACCAAGAAATCGTCGTTAAACCTAAAAAGTTGGCTAAAAATTGAAGCAAGAAAAAGATAATGACACCCCGCACCAAAATCATGATTTTGGTACCGACAATCGCCTTGATCAAAAAATACAATAACCAAGCTACTAGGGCAATATCAATGACGTTGATAACGATACTCCACCAATTTGGAAACAAACTCGTCCAAAATTGTGGATTTGTAATCTGTTGAATGTTCATAAGCTCACACCTACCACTTCTCTTAAAGACATCAATCTATTATATCACGTTTCATAAAATTTTTCTGTAACCTTCTGATGCTTTTTATGATAAAATATGATTTATGAAGATAAATACAACCTTGGGCGTCTTGGCAGGCAAGCTATCCGGCTCTATTCTTGAAAAAATGGGGCGCGGATCAACCCTCCCTGGAAAATTAGCCCTCAAATTTGATAAAGATATTCTTAGCCAATTGGCTAAAAACTACGAGATCGTTGTCATCACTGGGACGAATGGAAAAACCTTGACCACAGCCCTAACCGTTGGGATTCTACAAGAGGCCTTTGGACCCATTTTGACTAATCCAAGTGGGGCCAATATGATTTCTGGGATCACGACGACCTTTATAAGGGCTAAGCACTCGAAATCAAATCGCCCGATTGCTGTTCTTGAAATCGACGAGGCCAGCCTCTCTCGGATTTGTGATTACATTCAGCCAAGCCTTTTTGTGGTTACCAATATTTTCCGAGACCAAATGGATCGCTACGGAGAGATCTATACGACCTATCAGATGATCTTAGATGCCATTCAAAAGGTCCCAACTGCAACGGTTCTGTTAAATGGTGATAGTCCGCTCTTTAATAGTCAGACTCTTTCAAATCCCATCCAATATTATGGCTTTGATACTGAAAAATCTGAACCACAACTCGCTCATTACAATACGGAAGGCATCCTGTGCCCGCATTGCCACAATATCCTCAAGTACAAGCTCAATACTTATGCCAATCTTGGAGATTATATTTGTGAACACTGTGGCTTCCACCGGCCGTCTCTCACTTATACACTATCGGATCTGCTCTCTCTAACTCAGAATTCTTCTAATTTCCGGATCCAAGGCCAAGACTACCACATCAATATTGGTGGCCTTTACAACATTTACAATGCCTTGGCAGCTGTTTCCGTTGCAGGATTCTTTGGAGTTCAACCGGAAGTGATTAAGCAAGGATTTGACCGTAGTCGGGCCGTCTTTGGCCGTCAGGAAACCTTTAAAATCGGTGATAAAGAATGTACCTTGGTCCTGATTAAAAATCCGGTCGGAGCGACCCAAGCCATTGAAATGATCAAACTTGCTCCCTATCCATTTAGTTTATCAGTCCTTTTAAATGCAAACTATGCGGATGGGATCGACACTAGTTGGATTTGGGATGCAGATTTTGAGCAAATTACCCAGATGGACATTCCTGAGATCAATGCTGGTGGAGTACGTCACTCTGAAATTGCTCGTCGCCTTCGGGTCACTGGCTATCCTGCCGAAAAGATCACAGAGGTCGCTGGCTTAACGGAGGTCTATGAACGAATCAAACAGCAAAAAACGTCGCATGCTTATATTTTAGCGACTTATACAGCTATGTTAGAATTCCGCGAGCTTTTAGCTCAAGAACACCTGATTGAAAAGGAGATGCACTAATGACTTATACTTCCCTTGAATCTTCTCATCAGGTTCAATACCCTTATAGTCTACGCATTGCCCATCTCTATGGCAACTTGATGAATACCTATGGAGACAATGGAAATATCCTCATGCTCAAGTATGTAGCAGAAAAACTTGGGGCTCATGTGACAGTCGATATCGTCTCCCTCAAAGACCGATTTGATCCAGATACCTACGATATCGCCTTTTTCGGTGGAGGACAAGATTTTGAACAAACCATTGTTTCAGAGGACCTACCCGATAAAAAAGAAGACCTCGAGCGCTTTATTGATGAAGATGGTGTGGTCCTTGCTATCTGTGGTGGCTTTCAACTTCTAGGCCAGTACTACATTGAAGCTTCTGGCAAACGCATTGAAGGGCTCGGTATTATGGGGCATTATACCCTCAACCAAGAAAACAACCGCTACATTGGTGATATCAAAATCCACAACGAAGAATTTAACGAAACCTATTATGGTTTTGAAAACCACCAAGGTCGGACCTTCTTGGCTGAGGATGAAAAACCGCTAGGTAAGGTTGTCTATGGAAATGGGAACAACAAAGAAGATGGGTGCGAAGGACTTCACTACAAGAACGTCTTTGGCAGCTACTTCCACGGTCCCATTCTTTCTCGGAATGCCAATTTAGCCTATCGCTTGGTGAGCACTGCCTTAAAAAATAAATATGGCAAGGACCTTTCCCTACCGGCTTATGAGGAGATTCTAAGTTTAGAACAGCCGGAAGAATACGCTGATGTGAAGAGCAAGGCTGAATAAAGCCACCATTTATGAGGAGATACAAATGACGAAAAAGAAAGTTCAATATGTCGCACTTTTGATATCCATTTTATTGATTGCGATCATTTCACTAGCCAATATGCAGACTGTGACAGTAAATTTTCTACTGGTCCAATTCAAACTGCCATTAATTATTTTGATCTTAATCTGTGTTTTGTTGGGTTCCTTGGTTACCTTCTTGGTCAGCCTCCCAAAAGACTTTTCACTAAAAAATGAACTCAAGTCAGCCAAAAAGCAGTTGGGACAAAAAATGGCAAAAGAAGAAAAAGTAAAAGACTAAAAAAGCACCGATTGGTGCTTTTTTCATGTTGTTCTAATGATTTTTTGCTTGTAGCTGCTTGGCGACTACTTGTGCTAGGAGTGAAAAGAGAATAACTCCAGCTCCAATTAGGAGAAAGGATTCTACTCGGACACTTGGTAAACAAGTCATCAAGCCTTTAGCCACAGGCATAAAGAGAATGGCTAGGGTAAAAATGGTGCTTAAGACCCGGCCCAGGTAGTCTCCTTCTACCTTGGTTTGCACTTGGGTAAAAAAGTGAATATTAAAAATCGTCATAAAGAGTTCACAGACTAAATTTCCAGAAAAGGAAAGAAGGTGAGGAAGTGGCAAGCCCAACATGAACACTCCCACTCCTGTGAGGATTATTAAGAACAAAAGTGTATTCATGCTCGATTTAAATTTATTTGCTATGAGTGCTCCGATGATGGAGCCAATTGCACCCATGGTTAAGATAGTTGCATAGGCTCCGTCTACACCATAAAGTTTATTTGAAAAAGGGAGCAAAAACTCAAAAGCTGCAAAAAAGAAATTTACACTTGAAGCCACTAACAAGAGAAAGAAAATTTCTTTTTGATGCCTGATATAGTGCAAGCCATCTTTGATATCCGCAAAAATATCTTTCCCTGTAAAACTCTTATGCTCTTGAACCTTTGGTTCTTCTTTTGGAAGTAAAGCCACTAGAGAAAAAGCAATGAAAAAAGTCAAAGCGTCTAGTAAGAGCGTCATATGAAGACTAGCAAATTGTAAAACAAGGAAAGAGAGCACAGGTGAACTAACACCAACTACCTGCAAGACCAACTCCAAGTGTGCATTATAGGTCACTATCTCGTCCTTTGCTACCACCTCTGTGATAATAGCTTTATTGGCAGGCCGAGAAAAAGCAAAGGCAATAGCCTGGACAATATTGGCAACAATCAGGGCCGCAATCATCCAACGATCGTTCCTGATAAAAGAAATCGCCAAACAAAGGAGTCCACAAACCAAGTCGGTCGTCATCAAAATCTTGCGACGGGAAAAACGGTCTGAAATCACGCCTCCAAAGGGATTAGCTAGTATAGCTGTCACCAACTCCGAAATTTGATAAATCCCTAATACTGTCTTTCCCACCGTCCCCATCGAGGCCAGCCAAACACTATTCCCATAATCATAGAGCATATTCCCTATTTTATCGATCGCGCCACGAGCAATTAATTGGACTGCATGTCGATTCATAAAAAAACCTCCTTCATTTTCTGAAACTATTGTATCAGTTCATGAAAGAGATTTTCATTTTGTCCCTTATTTGGGAAAATTAATAAATTACAATTTTATAAAAGAATACCTACTGTACTTTTGATTGAAGCAGCTTAGCTACTAGCTGAGCCAAGAGTGAAAAGAGAATAACTCCAGCTCCAATCAGGAGAAAGGATTCTACTCGGACACTTGGCAACCAAGTCATCAAACCTTTGGCGATGGGCATAAAGAGAACAGCCAAAGTATAAATCGTACTCAAGACTCTCCCCAGATAATCATCTTCCACCTTGGTTTGCACTTGAGTAAAAACGTGGATGTCGAAAATGGTCACAAAAAATTCACAGACCAGATTTCCCGAAAAAGAAAGATAAGTCGGAAGAGGCAAGCCCATCATGAACACTCCTACACCTGCCATGATCAGTAAAAACAGGAGAATTTTCATACTTGATGTAATTTTATTGGCAACAAGTGCTCCAAGAATAGATCCAATAGCTCCCAATGTTAAGATGGTCGCATAAGCCCCCTTGCCCCCGTAAAGTCGATTGGAAAAGGGAAGTAAAAACTCAAAAGCCGCAAAAAAGAAATTCACGCCGGAAGCCACCAACAAGAGAAAGAAAATGTCTTTCTGATGCCAGATATAGTCTAACCCCTCCTTGATATCAGAGAAAATATCTTTCCCCGTAAACTGTTTCTTTTCTTGAACCTTTGCTACTTCTTTCGGAAGGAATGCCACTAGGACAAAGGCAATGAAAAAGGTCAGCGCATCTAGCAAGAGGGTCGCATGGAGACTGGCAAATTGTAGAACTAGGAAAGAAAACATGGGAGAACTGACACTAACAACTTGTAAGACCAGCTCCAAGTGCGCATTATAGGTTACAATCTCTTCTTTCTCCACAACTTCTGTAATAATGGCTTTATTGGCAGGTCGAGAAAAACCAAAGGCAATGGCCTGGACAATATTGGCAACAATCAGAGCCGCAATCATCCAACGATCATTTCTGATAAAAGAAATCGCCAAACACAGGAGACCACACACCAAGTCGGTCGTCATCAAAATCTTGCGACGAGAAAAACGGTCTGAAATCACCCCTCCAAAAGGATTCACGAGGATCCCTGTCACTAACTCAGAAATCTGATAGATTCCTAATACCGTCTTTCCTATAGTCCCCATTGAGGCCAGCCAGACACTATTCCCATAATCATAGAGCATATTTCCAATTTTGGTAATCGCTCCACGACTAATTAATTGGACCGCATGTCGGTTCATAAAATCTCCTTTATCTCTCTCCTATTTAGGAACATTCATCTATTACAAATTTATCAAAGTGTTCTTGATAGTAAGCTACCTGCTCTGGAAGACCTAGCACATCAAAAATATGCATAGCCTCTTGCATTTGCTGACTCCCTTCTTCTGTTTGCCCCTTCTGATAAATGGCAAAGCCCTTGAGATAATGAAAGATATTGCGTTCATAGAGTTTGATGCTCTTGCCGATAATCTTTTCCACATAAGCTTCAAAATAACTAGCACTTTCAAAAGAACGGTGTTCTAAACAATGCTGGTAGCAATTGAGAGCTAGAATCAAGACCAGCTTTCGATGACGACCAATTTCCTTGTAGAAATCTTCCCGCTCCATCACTTCTCTACCAAGCCGAGTGACATAATCCACATCATAAAAACTATAAAGATTGCCAAAGAGGATCAACTCATACATGGTCCATTCTTCCGTTTGAAAGAGATAGTCCGCCACCTTGTCCAGATCGCTCTGCTTCATCGTGTAGCTGGCATCTCTCTGGCAAATCAGCCCTTGTAACAAAATCCAGTTCAATTCAAAATAAAGGGGATTGGTCGAACTCTTAGCTTTTTCAAGTTCCTCCTCTTGAAGCCTTTGAAAACCCGCAATATCGTTTGCATAATAAAGAGGAACCAACTGAGCAATTAGGGACACATGCTCATGGTGTTGAAAATTTCTGGCCTTATCCATAAAATTTTCAATCGTCACATGGATATTGTCTAATATCTCAAAGAAGCGCGACGTAGCCAGATCCGACTCCCCCAATTCAAAACGGGATAACTGGGAGGTCGAGCAAGCTTCTCCAGCGGCTCCTTTCAATGAATAATTTTTACTGATTCGAAATTCACGAAAAACTTTGCCTAGATCTTCCATTTACTCCACCTGCTCTGACAGTTCTGCCCACTCTTCCATGACCTCTTCCTGCTGGACAGTCAATTGGTCCAGGTCACTCTGGAGTTGAACTAAGTCGGCTGCATCATTGGTGCTCTGCATGGTTTCGGTGATGGTTTGGATTTTCTGATCTAGCTCTTCCATCTCTGCTTCCAATTGCTTAATGCGACGGGTGATTTTGCGGAGTTCCTTTTGGTTTTGTTTTTGCAGATGATAATCATTGCTGGTGTCTTCTTCGGTCGAAGAAACAGGCACAGCTTCTGCTTGCGCTGCAGCAAGGGCCTCTAACTCTGCTTTCTTCTCCAGATAATAATCATAGTCTCCCAGATAAAGGGTCGAGCCCTCTTCTGAGAGTTCCAAGACTTGGGTCGCTACCCGATTGATAAAGTAGCGGTCGTGGCTGACAAAGAGCAGAGTCCCATCAAAATCAATCAAGGCATTTTCCAGTACTTCCTTGCTATCGATGTCCAAGTGGTTGGTCGGCTCATCGAGAATCAAGAAGTTATTATTCTCCATAGAAAGCTTGGCTAGAAGCAAGCGCGCCCGCTCTCCACCCGACAGCATGCCGACGGTTTTCTTGACATCATCCCCAGAGAAAAGAAAGGCTCCAAGGCGATTTCGGATTTCCACTTCTGGTGTCAGTTTAAAGTCATTCCAGAGCTCATCCAAGACACTGTTGTGAGGGGTTAGCTTACTTTGGGTCTGGTCATAGTAGCCCACCTCGACATTGGCCCCAAAACGGGCTTCCCCCTTGATAAAAGGAATCTGTCCAACGATAGACTTGATAAGAGTAGACTTCCCGATCCCATTTGGCCCCACAATGGCGACCGCATTCATCTTGCGGATATCCAGATTGATAGGCTCGGACAGAACTTGATCGTCATAGCCGACAGCTGCCTCTTCTACTGTCAAGACAACATTTCCCGATGTCTTATCGGAATGGAAGGTCATATGGGCAGACTTGGTCCCAGCTTCAGGCTTGTCTAAGCGCTCCATTTTTTCCAACTGCTTGCGACGAGACTGGGCCCGCTTGGTGGTTGAGGCCCGCACCAAATTACGATTAACAAAGTCTTCAAGTGCTGCAATCTCTTTCTGTTGTTTCTCGTAGTTCTTGGCTTCGGTCAGGAGTTTTTGCTCTTTTTGCTCGACGAAGCTGGAGTAATTGCCGACATAGCGGTCCAAGGAATGCTTGGTCAAATCTACTGTCACAGTTGCGACTTTATCTAAGAAATACCGATCGTGGCTGACAATGAGTAGGGCCCCACTATAATTGACCAAGTAGTTTTCCAACCAGGCGATGGTCTCAATATCCAAGTGGTTGGTCGGCTCATCCAGCACCAAGAGATTTGGCTTTTCTAAGAGCATCTTGGCCAGAGCCAGACGGGTATTTTGCCCACCAGACAGCTCCTCAATCTTCATCTGCCACATGGATTCATCGAACTTGAAACCATTTAGAATAGCTCGGATATCTGCCTCATAGGTGAAGCCACCAGCTTGACGGAATTCTTCCGATAAACGGTCATAATCCTGCATGAGCTTTTCTAGGTCAGCCCCAGTTTTTTCCCCCATCTCAAGCTCCATCTGCCGCAAACTTTTCTCGGTCTTTCGGAGATCGTCAAAGACATGGAGCATCTCATCGTAGATAGTATTGGTCGACTCAAAGCGGCTATCCTGGGCCAGATATGAGAGAGAAAGGTCCCGTTTTTTATTGATTTCCCCAGAAGTCGGCTCTTCTTCTCCCACCAAGATTTTTAAGAGCGTAGATTTCCCTGCTCCATTCTTTCCGACCAGGGCAATCCGGTCCCGCTCATCTATTTGCAGGCTGATGTTATCAAAAAGAACCTCCCCTGCAAAAGAGCGTTCAATTTTGTTGGCTTGTAAAATAATCATGTCCCTATTTTACTATCTTTTTACAGATTAAACAAGGAAAGATGAGCCCTCAAAAAAATCCTGAGCCCCTTGAGGCCCAGAACTTTTAGAAAGTAGTTCAAATCTGATTACTCCTTATACAATTGTCGGACTGCTTCCACATCCATATCTTGAATACTATAGAAAGAGCCAGCTGGTTGCATGACGGACTCCCCATCATTGTGGTCCAAGCCAATCGCATGACCTAATTCATGCTCAGCTGTGTTGACAATACGTTCATTACTGTAATTATAAGTATAGTTTAAAAGATAGTGACGGTTGAGTCGAATCGTCACATGTGTGAACCGATTGGTCATCAGGTTGGTCTGAGAGGAAGATTCTCCTGCTGCGGAGACCGAAGCATTGTCCATCTCGGTCAAGACCACATTGGCCTCTTTTTCATTTGTGACCAGTTTGAAAGTAAAGGCACCTGTTTGGTTCCATGCCTCAATGGCATCCCGATAGGCTTTTATAAAAGTTTGACTGATATTGGGATCTAGATAAACCGTGGCCTCTGGCTGATCCCATCTAGCTCCATTGTGTTCGTGATTGTCCGTCTGGTTCGACTGAGAATTTGGAGCCATCCCAAATCGAGCAGCAAAGCCCTGATCACCAAATAAATTTCCAGCTTGATACATAACTTTTTGGGCAGCATTTCCAAGGCCACTCGCCCCAGAAGCCGAAGAATCTGTGAAATAGAAAATCCCAACTAGGATTAAAAAACTAATCCCAATTGTCCAGAAAAATCCCCAAAAGAGGCTCCAGGTCATGCGCAGAGTCCATCTCAACCATCGAAAAATAGTTTTCATACAGTCTCCTTTCTCTTAAAGAAGGGATGCAATTGTATCACTCGATCCTTAAAAATATCTTAAAAAAGCACCGTTTCCACATTAATTATGAACGGTTACTTTTCCTGTCTGGTAATCCAGACTGATCCCGCTTTGAACATTGGGCACAAAGACATTAAATTCCAGCGTCCCATCACTCGATTTGGCTTCAATCTGAGAGCCTAGAGGTATCAGATCATCCGGTTGATTATAGATCAAGGTCACCCGATAGCGGACTCGCTTGTTCTTATCCAAAGCCTTTCGAACTAAAGTCTCATAGTAGTTTTGACCCGTAGAATCCTCGTCCTTGGCCTGGTTGGACCAGGCTGTTTGCACGGCAATATTTTTGGGATTGCTAGTCGAGGCATCAAAGCCTTTGAGATTGCCAATCAAAGCATAGCCCAATAAATGCCCCCGATCTACCGCATGGTCATATTCACCTGATAGATTATGGACCTGATGCCAACCTGCTGGTTTCCAATCGGTTTGACCACTTCCTGTTGCTTCCCGATCCCGGTATTGTCGCGTTGCCTTGCTCATCAAGGCATTGGCAACCGTAGGTACAGTCTTTCCCTGTACTTCTTTCGTCTTGTTATCCGCATAGGGTTGACTAGCGACACTGGCATCCAGATCGGTCCGATTCCCTTTGACCACAAAGGCTCCCGTTCCATTCCACTCTAACTGATCTCCTAATTGTGAACGAGCGGAAGTTGTCAGGACAGAACTGGCTAATTCCTTACTAGGGGTTTTATTTTGACTACTGGTCACCACGGAAACAACCTGGTCACTTCCACCTTTCTGAGCTGGTTGATGGATAAAATAGCCACCAATCGCTAGGGCTGTAGCGACCAAAAACCCTGCCAAGGTTTGTTTGGTACGTTTGGTTACTTTTTGTTTTGTCATATCTTTCTCCAAAAAAGAGCAGCGCTAGATGGGTCATTGACTCGATTCGCTGCTCTCCTTTTTCTCAATTTCATTTAAATCTTATTTGCCAGTTAGCTTTCCAATAATCTCTGACCAAGTACTAGGTGAAAGAATAGACCATGGATTTTTTCCATCTCCAATCACCCCATAGCCAATGACCAAACCTACCGCAAAAATCATGATTCCGATCACAGCTAAAAGAAGAACAATTCCTAGCTGTTTTGCAACATATTTAAGATTCGTTTTCATCGTCTGCTTCCTCTACACGTTTCACATCTGCACCAAGTGCCACCAATTTTTCATGGAATTGGTAATAGCCACGATCCAGGTGATTCAATTTGCTGACCTTTGTTTCTCCTTCAGCCACCAAGCCCATCAAGATCAAGGTTGCGCTGGCACGTAAATCCGTAGACATGACCTCTGCACCTTGGTAACTTTCACCACCAACGATGCGAGCTGTATCCCGCATAATTTCAGAATGAACCCCCATCCGGCGCATTTCTTCCAAATGCTGGAAGCGATTTTCAAAGACCGTTTCAATCATGGTTGATTCACCCTTGGCCATCGCCATCAAGGCTGTAAATTGAGCCTGCATATCTGTTGGAAATCCTGGGTAAGGAAGAGTCTTAACAGAAACTGGACGAAGCTTACTAATATCTGATTGGATCCGAATGCCATTGTCTTCTTCGGTTACCGTAACTCCCATCTCCTGCATCTTCGAAAGAAGCGGACGATTATGCTCCCAAATGGCATCTTCAATCAAGACATCTCCACCGGTCATGGCTGCCCCAATCATGAAGGTTCCTGCCTCGATCCGGTCTTGAACCACATTGTGAACCGCCCCATGTAAGCTCTCCACTCCGACGATGGTTAAGGTCTCTGTTCCTGCACCCTTGACATTTGCACCCATTTTATTAAGCAAGAGTGCTAGGTCAACAATTTCAGGTTCTCGAGCTGCATTTTCAATGACCGTCACGCCATCTGCCAAGGTAGCTGCCATCATAATATTTTGCGTCGCCCCTACTGATGGGAAGTCCATATAGATATGTGCCCCCTTGAGACGATCAGCTTTGGCTTCGATATAACCAGCGGCTTGAGTAATCTCAGCTCCCATGGCTTCTAAACCTTTGAGGTGAAGGTCAATCGGACGGCTACCGATCGTACAACCTCCAGGCATGGAAACTTTAGCATGGCCATTACGTGCCAAGACTGGACCCAAGACAACAATCGATGCCCGCATCTTGCTCACATACTTGTAGGGTGCTTCCTCAGACAACTTTGCTTGCGCATCCACGACTACCATATTTTCTTCTTCATTGAAGGTCACCTGCGCATTTAAGCCACGAACCACATTGTTCATGGTAAAGACGTCTGATAAAACAGGCACATTTTTCAAGGTTGTCACCCCCTCACTTGCAAGCACTGTTGCTGCAAGAAGAGGAAGAACCGCATTTTTTGCCCCTTCAATTTTAACGGTTCCAACCAGACGATTATTCCCACCATGAATGATTATTTTTTCCATACGAGATTTTTCTCCAATTCCTTTAAGTCACGACTTCTATCATACCATATTTTTGACAAAATGTGGTTAGAACTGACCAATAAAAATCTGCCGACTCATCTCGTAAATACTAATAAAAAATGAGCTGGCTAAATAGCCTAAGGCAACACTGAACAACAGAATTAAGAAGCGAATTTTGATTGCATTTTCCGCACTAACTTTTAAAAATTTTTCCCATCTTACCAAGTTGAAGAGTAAATAATAGGCAAAAAAGATAAACAATAAATGGCTGGAAAGATTAAATATCATTTGAATCATATCGCTATTATATCATATTTGCTTTCTAGTTTCTTCTTTTAATTTGACTCCCAACAAAAATAAGGTGAGGACGCACCTCCACCTTATTTTGAATATGTTATAAACGATTTCCGACATTAATCCGGTTAATGGCGCGTTGAAGAGCAATTTTAGCACGACGTTCCATATCAACCGAATGCTGATCTTTGGCTTCTTCAATCGCTTTTTCAGCTCGCAGTTTGGCCCGTTCTGCACGACTAATATCAATATCTCGAGCACGTTCAGCAGAATCGGCAACGATGGTAATGACATTGTCTGCTACTTCGATAATCCCACCATTGACTGCAATCCAATTAATATGTTTGTCATCGTCTATCCGACGAACCTTAACTTGGTCTACAGCCAAAACCGCAATGGTATTGATATGATGAGGTAAAATCCCTAATTCACCATCAATTGTCTTGACAGATACAAATGCGGCATGATGATCATAAACCAGTCCATCGGGTGTCACGATTTGGACGTTCATTTGACTCATCTTTCACCTCTTCTTAGAATCCCATTTTTTCAGCTTTGGCGATGACATCCTCGATTGAACCAACACCACGGAAGGCATCTTCAGGAAGATGGTCATATTTTCCGTCCAAGATTTCTTTAAAACCACGAACAGTTTCTGCAACCGGTACGTATGAACCAGGTTGACCGGTAAATTGTTCGGCAACGTTGAAGTTTTGTGACAAGAAGAATTGGATCCGGCGAGCACGAGCAACCAATGTTTTTTCATCATCAGACAACTCATCCATCCCCAAGATGGCAATGATATCTTGCAATTCATGGTACCGTTGAAGGACACGTTTGACCTCAGAAGCTACGGCATAGTGCTCTTCTCCTACGATTTCTGGAGAAAGGGCACGAGAGCTTGATGCCAATGGATCCACCGCAGGGTAGATCCCCAATTGTACCAATTTACGTTCCAAGTTGGTGGTTGAATCCAAGTGGGCAAAGGCGGTCGCTGGCGCTGGGTCTGTATAGTCATCGGCTGGCACATAGATGGCTTGGATCGATGTAACAGAACCTTTCTTGGTTGACGTGATCCGTTCTTGCAATTGCCCCATTTCAGTTGCCAAGGTTGGTTGGTAACCAACGGCTGATGGCATCCGTCCCAAAAGGGCTGATACTTCAGATCCGGCTTGGGTGAAACGGAAGATATTGTCAATGAAGAGCAACACGTCTTGACCTTCCACGTCACGGAAGTATTCCGCAATGGTCAAACCAGTCAAAGCCACACGCATCCGTGCTCCAGGTGGTTCATTCATTTGTCCAAAGACCATAGCAGTCTTTTCGATAACACCTGATTCTTTCATTTCTCCGTAAAGGTCATTCCCTTCACGTGTCCGTTCCCCAACACCTGTAAATACGGAAATACCACCGTGTTCTTGGGCAATGTTGTGGATCAATTCTTGAATCAAGACGGTCTTCCCAACTCCGGCACCACCGAAGAGGCCGACCTTCCCACCTTTCAAGTAAGGGGCTAAGAGGTCAATCACTTTGATCCCTGTTTCAAGAATTTCTTCTGAAGTAGAAAGCTCATCAAAAGATGGGGCTTTTTTGTGGATGGATTCACGTGGAGCATCTTCTGCAAAAGGTTGATCCAAGTCAATGGTATCTCCCAGAACGTTGAAGACACGTCCCAAGGTTTCTTTTCCGACAGGAACTGAGATTGGACGACCAGTGTCCAAAACTTCCATTCCACGTGTCAAACCATCGGTTGATTCCATGGCAATGGTCCGAACGACCCCATCACCAAGTTCAAGAGCTACTTCAAGAACGACTTTTGATTTTTGTTGGTCATTTTTATAGACTACAAGTGCATTATTGATCTCAGGAAGTTTATCTCCTACGGAAAAGGCAACGTCAACGACGGGACCTACGACCTGAGAAATTTTGCCTAAACTCATGTCATTCTCCTATTCTAACTAATTTCTACTGCTTAACAATAAGCTTTTTTTGTATTAAAAATTGTATCCGACACCTATTCAAGAGCACTCGCACCAGCAACGATTTCAGTAATTTCCTGAGTAATCGCAGCCTGACGAGCACGGTTGTATTGAATCGTTAATTCGTCAATGACCTTCTTGGCATTGTCTGTCGCAGTTTGCATGGCCATCATACCTGCAGCATTTTCAGCTGTTTTGGCATCAATAATGGCCCCATAGATCATGCTTTCTGCAAACTGTGGAAGCAATTGATCCAAAATCGCATCACGACTGGATTCCAATTCCAAATTTAAGACATAGTCTTCATCGGCTTCATTGGGGTCCAAGTCAATGATGGGAAGCATTTGCTCTACCCGCATTTGGCTGGTTAAACTGTTGACATGATGGTTGTAGCAAACGTACAACTCATCAAACAAGCCTTCTTGGTACATTTGAACGGTTTTTGAAATGATTTTACGAACTTCCTTAAAGCTAGGCTGATCCGCCAAGCCACGCAATTCATAAACTGGCTGAATCCCACGCGCACGGAAGAAATCCGCACCGACACTTCCAATACAGATCACTTCAAAGTCATCTCCGTTTGGATGGTATTCTTCCTTCATTTCCATCATGGTTTTCAAAATAGAAGCATTATAGCCTCCCACCAAACCACGGTCTGATGTAATCACAATATAAGCTGTCTTTTGGACTGGACGGCTCGCAAGCATAGGATGGGACTTGGTATTTTCTGTTTCATGGCCATGGAGCAAGTCTGTTAAGAGCTTACGAACCTTAGCAGCATAAACCTGAAAATCCTTGGCTGCCTGCTCAGACTTACCGAGTTTGGCAGCGGACACCATCTGCATCGCATTGGTGATTTGACTGGTGTTTTTTGTGGATGCAATTTTATTTTTAATATCATTTAATGAAACTGCCATCTTCCACTCCTATTTCTATTTGAAATTTGACTGGTTGACAAATTCAGTAAGGGCCGCATCTAGTTCTTCTTCATTTGGAAGGTCGAGCGTTGTCCGAATAGTTTCAAAAATTCCTGCATGATGGGCTTCAAAATAATCAAACAATTCTGATTCAAAACGAAGAATATCATCCACTGGAACACTGTCCAAGTAACCATGTGTCAATGCGTACAAGATTAACACTTGTTTTTCAACTGTCAATGGTTCATGAACAGGTTGTTTCAAGACTTCCACTGTCCGACGACCACGGTTCAACTTAGCTTGAGTGGCTGCATCCAAATCACTACCAAATTTCGTGAAGGCTTCCAACTCACGGTAAGAAGCGAGGTCGATACGTAGGGTACCAGCAACCTTCTTCATGGCCTTGATTTGAGCAGATCCACCTACCCGGGATACAGAAGATCCGGCATCGATGGCTGGACGAATTCCTGAGTTGAACAAACTATCTTGCAAGAAGATTTGGCCATCTGTGATGGAGATCACGTTGGTTGCTATATAAGCGGAGATATCCCCTGCTTGGGTTTCAATGATTGGAAGCGCAGTGATAGAACCACCACCCAATTCATCTGAAACCTTTGCGGAACGTTCCAACAAACGGCTGTGAAGATAGAAGACATCCCCTGGGAAGGCTTCACGACCTGGTGGACGACGAAGAAGAAGGGACAATTCACGATAGGCTACGGCTTGTTTTGACAAATCATCATAGACAATCAAAACATGTTTACCGTTATACATGAATTCTTCTGCCATGGCAACCCCAGCATAAGGTGCGATAAAGAGCAATGGGGAAGGTTGAGAGGCAGATGCCGTCACGACAATCGTGTAATCCATGGCTCCATATTTACGGAGAGTTTCTACTTGGGTACGAACCGTTGATTCCTTTTGTCCAATTGCCACGTAGATACAGATCATATCTTGACCTTTTTGGTTCAAGATGGTATCAATGGCAATCGAAGTTTTCCCTGTTTGACGGTCCCCGATAATCAATTCCCGTTGACCACGTCCAATTGGGACCAAAGCATCAATGGCTTTCAAACCAGTTTGGAGTGGTTCTGAGACTGATTTCCGTTGCATAACGCCAGGAGCTGGTGTTTCAACTGGACGGAATTTATCTGTCATAATCTCACCCAAACCATCCACTGGTTGGCCAAGTGGGTTGACAACACGACCAATCAAGGCATCCCCTGCAGGGACTTCCATGATTTTACCCGTACGACGGACCGAATCCCCTTCACGAATATCCGTGAAATCACCCAAAATGATGATCCCGACATCCGTTGTTTCCAAGTTTTGAGCCATCCCGTATGAGCCATTTTCAAAGATCAACAACTCACCACTCATGGCATTTTCAAGACCATGAGCACGGGCAATCCCGTCACCAATGTAGGTTACAACACCTGTCTCAGTGACGTCAAAGTTTGGCTGGAAATTTTCAATTTGTTGCTTAATTAAAGCGCTGATTTCTTGTGCGTTAATCGCCAAAATTCACACCACTTTCTATTTCAATTTAGATTTTATGACTTGCAATTGGTGTTTGAGACTGGTATCCAATGTTTTATGATTGGCTGTCACGACAAACCCACCAATTAAATCTGGATCGATCTTTTGTTGGATTGAGCGAACCTGAATGCCAAATTTTCTTTCGATAATGGGTACCAATTTTCGCTCTTGAGCTGGATCCAAGGCTGTAGCTGTCGTAACCGTCACGACAAAAGCATTACTCAGTCGTTGGATCTGATCCAAACAGATCGTTATAATGTCATAAAATAAGGCTTCACGATGATTGAGAATAACCACTTCAATCAAATGGTCGAGTAATTGTGAATCCGAGGGTTGAAAAAGTCGTAGACTTTTTGCTTTCTCTTCATCCTCTACACCGATATGAGCTAAGAAGTTAGCAAGTCCAGTCTCCTCAAAAATGCCCTTGATTTGGGTTAACTTTTCAAAGACCAGGTCTTGTTCTCCTTTTTCAAAGACCAATTGAACAAAAGGCTGGGTATATTTCTCAATCACCATCAGTTGCTTTTTGTCCATTAGGCTTCTCCTAATTCATCAAGATAGCGATCGATCAGTTGGCGTTGAGCTTCAGCATCTAGCTGTTGGCTCAACAATTTTCCAGCGAGATGCACAGTGAGATCCGCCACATCGCCTTTGATACTGTTCAATGCTTCTTCTTTGTTGTGCGCAATTTCTTGTTGCGCTTTTTCTTTCAAACGTACAGCTTCTTGAGTGGCATCTGAAAGGATTTGCGATTTGTTCTTTTCAGCAGTTTCCTTTGCATTTTCTACGATAGACGCAGCTTCTTTGCGACTACCCGCCAACTCTTCTTCACGTTTATTTGCTAGTTCCTCAGCTTTTTGACGAGCTGATTCTGCTCCATCAATATCATCTGTAATCTTTTTGGCACGCGCTTCTAAAATTCCATTGATATTGTTCCATGCAAATTTCTTTATTAAAAAGATTAATAATAGGAAGGAACCAGCAATGAGAATAAAGTTACCAATAATTTCACTCATTGATACATGCATTCTTCTACTCCTCCTCTACTTACTCTTCGCCATTAATTTTCTTACCAATATAGATTGATGACAACATGGTAAACACATAGGCTTGGATACATGAAATGAAAATCGAAAACGCTGTCCACGCCATGCTTCCAATAAAGGCAAATGGATACCAATAAACAGCTTGATGCGATAAAGTCACAAGCAAGCTTGCTAGTACCTCACCCGCAAAGATATTTCCGAAGATCCGAAGTGCCAAGGAGGCAAAGTTCGTTAATTCTTCCAAAATATTCATGGGTGTCATAAACCCTGGTGTTACAAAGGCCTTCAAATATTCCTTTACACCACGCCTGCGAATTCCTTCTACATGGGCGATCAAGGTGATCAAAAATGAAAAGGCAAAGTCATAACCCAGGTTAGCGGTTGGTGATGTCCACAAATTGTAACCATTGGTCGTTTCGATTTTAGCCATCAATCCAATGTTATTGGCCACTAAAAGAAATAGGAAAAGAACAAACAAGAACAAGGAATAGTCCTTTATATAATGTTCCCCAATATTTCCTTTGGTGAAACCTACGACAAAGTCATATGCATATTCCAGCACATTTTGTTTGCCCTTTGGTCGGATCGTCATTTTACGGCTGGCCCAATAAATAAAGCCAAAAACCACCAAAACAGCAATCAAGGTCATAGCAAGTAGGGTCAAATTAAAAGTTACAGGTCCAAGAGTTATCGTTGGAGTGATACTTTCTTCCAAGTTTTGACACCTCCTTTTCTAAAATAGAAGTGCTTATTTGATAATGAAGGCCATAACCAAGGTTACGAAGAAAGTACCTTCGACAAAGGCAACACCAAGAATCAAGAGACTACGCAATTGACCGATAATTTCTGGTTGACGAGACGCAGATTTCAATAAGCTGCTCATCATCAAACCTTCTGCCAGTGATACACCAAAACAGGCTAAACAAAGACCTAAAAATGTTAAATTCATGATGAATTCTCCTTTTATAAATTTTACCTTATTAGTTTACTCCTATTAAATTTAATAGTCAAATATTTCCTCATAAAGTAAGCGTTTTACTTTTATAAAAGTCCTATTCTACGAGGAAACTTCACACTTATTTTTTTAATGCAAGTCCTAGATGAAACACTTTCACCCCTTCTATCCTTCTTTTCAAATACACCCGATGCTATTTTCCTAAAAAGTAAACTCCCACCTGCTAGGCAGATGAGAGTCCATTGATTATTTAAAGATAGAAGTTTTAAAGCTATCTGTCTGTTGAAGCAATTTCTTGAAGATTTTTTCCTTCAGTGAAAGGGTATGATCAAATTTGACTGATCCGTTCTTCAAGCTTGCCTGATCTTTTTCAACGGCAGCCGCGAAGGCTTGTTTTAAGTCTTCATAAGAGTTATAAGTTGTACCATCGATTTCGATTGATTGAAGTCCATTTTTGGCACTGGTTACAACTTCATTGAAGTAAGCTTTCTTCCAGTCTTCTAGGTTGTTAAATCTTCCATCTGAAATCTTCTGAATAATGTAATCATCCCCTAGAGTGGCATGTCCAGCTTGTTTTGATTCCTGTTTATACTTGTTTGAAGCATATCCTAGGAAGCCTTTTTCATAGCCATAGTAACCCCAGATTCTGAAGGTGTTGTGTTTGAAGGACATGGCTCCTGGAGCTCCTTCACTAGTATTTCCACCATAGATACCCGTCATCATCGGCACAGTCACATAGGCTGAACCAAAGTCAGATGGATTATAGACTCCATTTCCAGGACCACGATTGGTCATGAAGTTGTTAGTCACTAAGTCATCAACTGTATGCAAAGGAATCGCCTTTTCATCATCATTCAAAGGTCGAACCTTGTCAAATTGATTCCTGGTGTTGCTACCACGATACTGTTTATCCAGCTTCTTGAACCAAGCATTGTTTAAATCTTGACTTGCTTTATCAAGGACTGCTTCTCCTTCGAGATAATCCAGAAGCATGAGCGTATCATTGTAGCCTTTCATGTAGCGATCAATCTCAGCTCTCGATGTAAGGTCATTTGGATTGGTATTGTACCATTGGTTCCCATCGTTCGGTCGTTCATAAGCCATATTGAGACCTAGGGCTTTGTATTCCCCATTTGGATTGGATACGGATGGTGTTTGGAGCATGCCTTGGGCATAGGCTTCCAAGTCCGTTCCTTCACGATGTCTCCAGCCGCCCAAGTATACCATACGGTCATTGACGTGGGTCGTTTCATGGGTAAAAGCAGAAATCCCAAAGTCACTGATCATATCCGTTACCATAAAGAAGACCGAATCATCTTTATAAGGATTTCCATAGACACGAGCAGTTGCTCCCATACGCCAATCCGTCGCATGGTAACGATCGGTTGGTCCATACAATTCACGAATTGGAGCGACATCTTTTCCACTATTCGTATGGCCATAACGGTCTGTACTAATACCTTTGTAGTTTTGATTATCAAGGACCGGTGTTGGCACCATATTATTGCTCTTTAAGAGTTGGTTGCGAACATTATCAGCTGCTAATCGTGACCAGAAATCCAAGTAGTCTTGTTGGGCTTTGGCTACTTTATCAATCTCAGCCTTGAAAGCAGTCCGTTCTGCTTCTGAATTTTTACCATATTTTTCAAAGGAACTATAAGCCAAGGTATTGTAGGTTGAAATCAAGAACATGTGCGCATCTTTAAGATTCAAGAGTGGCAAGATCATTTTACCGTGGATATCGTTATTTAAGCCTTCATATGCCCGGTGTTTGGCAGAAGCGAATGCTGGATTTGAAGTCTCAGGCTCCACAATATAGACATTGTCTTTCGTGGCTTTGATGAACCAATCATTCAAGTCTCTATCACTTGTAAAGAGCTCCATGTTGTATTTCAAGAAGTCATTTAGATTACCTGAAAGTGTATGTTTGGCAACGACTTCACGGAAGGCATCGTCGGTACGAGTCCCTTTGATGTAGTCTTCTTTTGAACCAATTTCAATCAAACGGTCTAAGACATCGACATTCTTCCCATAGAAGTCCGGCTTGAACAGCATAAGTGGCTTAATGTTGACATCATCAAACTTCACTCCGTAATAACGGTTGAGGTAAGAAAGACCCAGAAGTACGGCAGCCTTCTTGTCCTCAATTTTCTTGATCAAGGCACGTTTTGCAGCCTCATCAGTGTTTAATTGATGGTCTTCATTTTCAACCAGTTGTTTGACAAAGTGAGCCAGATTGTCCTTGACTTCTTTGAAGCTTTCTTCGAGGTAAAGGTTCTTAATGGCATTGACTTTATTGCCACCCGTACGACCCAAGTGCGTATAAATTGGATCTGATTGCAATTCAATTGGACTTAGTTTTTCAACAATCGCATGGATCAGATCGCTCCGGTCTTTGTCTACCATATTTGGCGTGTAGACCACATCTCCTAGCTCAGCTACACTATACTCTTTAACTTGCTTCACTTTAGAGTCTTTTGGCGTGATGCTAAAGACATCTTTTGTCTTATCGGCATAATGAATCAGAATATGGTCGGCATCAGCTAGTTCCGTCACAAAGGTATTGCCTTTCATAGCGGTAACAGATAAGACTTCTTTTGTCAGGAGAGGACTTCCTGCAGCCAATTTATTCCCTTGGTTGACAATCCACTCTTTGTTGTAGAATGGTTGGATTTTTTCTATATTGCGATAAGCTTGTTCACGGTCTGCTTGGTAGTCTTGGATCTCCTTATAGGTATCCGCTTTTGGTTGGACCTGATTCAAGGTATCCTCTACTAAAGGATTCAGGACAGCTTTATCCGCTGTAATGCCCATTGCCTCAATTTTCTGACTGGCTTCTTCAAGACCAATCTCTTTAATTCTATTGGTACGCGAACGCTTGAAGGAATGTTTCCCTGAGCTGACATCTTTGACGACATAGTTTCTTTCAATCCAGTCGTTCGTGTAATAACCATCTTCTGCGTCTAGGTCACTGGAACCGTAGAATTCTTCACCGTTTTCAACTTTCATCATGGAAACTGTGTCAGCAACTCTACCCCAGGTCCAGTTTTTACTAATGAATCCACCAACTTCAACTGGTGTTTTGACCTGAATGGTTCCTTTTGTAACCGCATTTCGAATAGAGGCATACTTGTCGATCCCATTAGGGTCAGAACCATTATCCGATCTCGCAACCAGACCACCAACACGGGCTTTATTGGCTTTGATATCCGCGTCTACATAAGCTTGTTTGATATTGCCTCGCCATACTTCACCGGCAATGCCACCAATATCCCATCCCTTGTCGCCAATTCCAGTAATCTTACCGATAAAGGCAACATTCTTCAAGAGACCTCCAGTGTCCACTTTATTGACAATACCGGCTATCCCATCTTTGCCAAGAACACTACCAGTCACCTTGATATTCTCAATCGTAGCATTTTTAACGGTTCTTGCAAGTGGGGAAATAGATTCAATCCAAGGCATATTGATGTCAACATTTCCTAAGTTAATATTTTTAACAGATCCATTCTCGATTCCATCAAATAACTGGCGAGCCATATTGTAGATGGTGTATTGTTTACCATCCACACTGGTTAAATGACCAGTAAAGGTACCTGGGACATACTGTTTAGTTGGTGTTGGTACATTTGCTGCATTCAGATCCGCACCGAGTTTGAAGGTTCCATTTTTATTTGCCTGCATGGCTTTGACAAGTTCATTAAAATCGTAATAGACATCCCCTTCGTGGGCTTTTGGTTTGGCAAAGTAATGAACATACTCTTGGCTAAATCGTCGATCAGAAGTCCGTTGAACCAAATCAGATGCTTTGGCTGTCACTTTGTAGAGCGTCTTACCGTCTACCGTTACCTCTTCGATTTTATCAACGGCGAGTTTAGTGACCTTATTATCCTCTGTTGTGACTTTCAAGTAATAAGGGGTGACATCTGTTGGTGTTTCGGACAATAAACTGCTATCTGTCTCAACACCTTGGTCGTCCACACGGATCAAACTAGATTCCTTGATGTTTTTGACTTCTACTTTTTTAAGATCTAGTCTTAGAGGTTCTTCTTGGAGAACTTCTTCTTCATCCCCATTTCCTCGGTCATAAACCATGGTTGTAGCTAGCGTGTAGTCCTTATAATAGTCCAGATCTGCCAAAGCTGCTGCAAGATCCGCTTCTGTGAGGCTAACGGTCTTAACCACTTGACCGTCCTTTTTCAACACCGTTTGGATCGACTTGATGGTCACACCATCTGGTTTACTTAAACGATAGGTAGCCTTTGCAGTCCGATTTAGTTCTTCCTTATCAAGTGTCGCTAACGTTAAGCTTGGTTTTTCAAGTTCTTTCGTTCCTTTTTTGATGATACGGTCCTGCGGTGCTTCTACCACTTCCTCTGAAACGGTCGGTGCATCCGCTGTCTTTACACCTTTGATGGTCTTGTATACCTTGGTGATTTTCTTCTTTCCATTTTTCCCTACTTGAGAGACTGTCTCAGTGCCCTTTTGCAGGCTAGCATCTTGCTCTGTCGCCGTCTTAAATGGGATTTCTTCGATCGACACTTCCTCGGTCTGTCCTTCGATAGCCTTGGTTCCACGACTGATTTTTTCGTTCATAGGAGCTTGGAGTGTCTCTGTGCTGGTGCTGATTGGCTCTCCAACTTTCTCACCATTGATCGTTTTATAAACACGATGAATCAACTGGCTTCCCACTTGACCTTTTTGAATCACGCTTTCTTCATCGGTGTATCGATTGGCATCTGCTACAGACTCAGTTGCATATGGAAGAGACACCGTTTCTGTTTCAGCTACAGTCCCTTCGGTCATTTGGTAGCTTGGATTCTCCGGCTGAACCGCTGCTTCACCTTCATGGCCTACTTCTTGCGTCCCTTTTGCATCCACTACTCCAGTATAGGACGGGGTCTCCGGCTGAACTGCTGCTTCACCTTCGTGGCCTACTTCTTGTGTCCCTTTTGCATCCACTACTCCAGTATAGGACGGATTCTCTGGCTGAACGACCGCTTCACCTTCGTGGCCTACTTCTTGCGTCCCTTTTGCTGTGACGACTGGCTGCGGACTTAGTTGAGTTTCTTCTTTTGTTCCTACTGAAAGGACTTGTGAAACTGGTTCTTTCGTAACTGTATTTTCGATTACCCTTCGAACTTCTTTACCGTCCACAAGACTCACTTCTGTATCGATTCTCCGCTCACCAGTTTGACCAGCTGTTAACACCTTGCTTTGGCCCTTAGCTAGTGTAGCATCGGCTTGCTCCACCGTTTCAAATGGAATTGACTCTGTAGAAACTTCAACCCTTGGCTTTTCAACCATCGGAAAGGCTGGAGCATCTTCAGGAATCACACGTGAGTTCAAATCTAGTGGTGGTGCCACCGGACTTGTATGGGCAGTGGTTGACGCAGGTTCTTGTTTTTTCTGAATCTTGGTTGGGACTTCTTTGCCGCTTTCTTTAGTGGTTGGATAATGAAGATATCCGACATAGTCGTACCCATCAATTGGAATCACACCAGCTGCAAGATCTTTGCTGGATGAGACAGAAATCGTTTGATTATAGGGCAATAATACTTGATTTTGTAAAGCTGCCACTTCTACTGGAAGGAGAAGACTTTGCCCCATCACCCCAATTAAAAGAACACCCATCACCTTGTTGCGGTGCTTTTTAGAAAGCAAGAGAACTGCCAAAGAAGCTGTCGCAAAACTAAGTCCTAGTAGTGCCACTTCCTGACTTCCTGTCTGAGGCAAGGTTTGTTGGGGCATTCCTTTTTTTCTATAGACCAAATAAAAGGTATCCTCGTTTTGGTATTGATCTGGAATCGCATGAATGACTTGCGCCTCTTCATCAGGAGTGAGCTCGTCTTCTGTCACATATCCAAGATGGACATTGGCCGCTTGTGTATACTGATCGGCTTGTACAGGTTGAGGAGTAAGTAGACTCGCTCCTAATAGAAAAACTCCAATCGCAACTGGCCCTACACCAACAGATAATTTTCGAATCGAATATTTGGTGATTTTTTCAACAGTTTGTTTCTTCTTTTTCATCCTTTAAATTCCTACATAGTAATATTTGTTTCTCAAGAATGGACTATTCCTTTTTTAGAGCAGGTCTACAAAGGAAATTCCTGAGATGTTTTACCTTTATCTATCTTATCTTTTTTCAATTATTTTAGCAAGT
Source organism: Streptococcus sp. IMAU 99161 (assembly GCF_014435245.1). Classification (NCBI taxonomy): domain Bacteria; kingdom Bacillati; phylum Bacillota; class Bacilli; order Lactobacillales; family Streptococcaceae; genus Streptococcus; species Streptococcus sp. IMAU 99161. The sequence goes on from NZ_JAAPAW010000006.1 coordinate 235,494, forward strand.
TTGACCACTCACTAAATGGACTATTTTCTATCGGTAAATCGTTGCGAGGACCGAACAACTGTTGCTTTTCTAAACCATCAAAAAAGAGGGAGACTAGAACGAAAGTGAAGAAGTTTCATTCCAGTCCCACCCCAAAGTATTCTACTATAATGATTGATACAAGTCGTTGTAGCGTTGACTAGCTGTATCCCAAGAGAAATCGCGCGTCATGGCTTGCTCTTGCAACCCACGCCAAGCTTCTTGATCATTCGTATAAACACCCAAAGCTTCATCAACTGCCCAATTCAACCAATACCCTGATAAATTGTTGAAACTAAATCCGGTTCCACTGCCATCATAAGCGTTATATGGTTGAACAGTATCCCGAAGCCCACCAACTTCATGGACTAGCGGAAGCGTTCCATAACGCATGGCCATCATTTGAGAAAGTCCACATGGTTCGAAGCGGCTTGGCATCAAAAAGACATCCGAAGCGGCATAAATTTCTTGCGCTAATTGAACATCAAACAAAATATTGGCAGAAAGTTTATCCGGATAGGCTTGGCCAAACCATGCAAAGGCATTTTCAAAGCCAGGATCTCCCGTTCCCAATAAAACGATTTGAATATCTTTTTGCAAGAGTTGATGCAATCCTTCAACGACCACATCAAAACCTTTTTGGCGTGTCAAACGAGAAACAATCCCAAACAGAGGAACATCATCCCGTACAGGTAATCCAACGCGCTCTTGAAGGGCCCGTTTGCTCTCTGCTTTTCCTGATAAATCGTCTTTGCTAAAATGATAGGTTAAGAGTGGATCTGTTTCCGGATCATAAAGATCTGCATCAATTCCATTGACAATACCTGTCAGTTTTCCAGATTCCATCCGCAAGATTTGATCCAGACCACAACCATACTCAGGGGTCATAATCTCGTAAGAATAACTAGGAGAAACCGTCGTAACACGATCCGCATACAAGATACCAGCCTTCATCCAATTGAGACAGTCTTTCCAACGAAGTGTGCCATCTTCATAACGTTCAAAGCCTACACCAAACAGATCCCACAACATACCTGGATCAAATTGCCCTTGGAATTCCAAATTGTGGATGGTTAAAACAGATTTAATACCATTGTAAGCTTGAATCCAACGGTATTTTTCTTTCAGAAGGAATGGAATCATGGCCGTATGATAATCATGCGCATGCACAACATCTGGAATAAAATCCACTCGCTCCATCATCTCGAGAGCTGCCAATTGGAAATAGGCGAAGCGTTCTCCATCATCGAAATCACCATAAACATGGCCTCTGAAGAAATATTTTTGGTTATCAATGAAATAGAAGGTAACACCATCTCTAAAGATACGCTTAACCCCAACGTATTCACTTCTCCAACCAACCTTGGTTTCAAAATGCAAGACATCTTCGATTTGATCCCCAAATTTGGTATCTACCATATCATAGTAGGGAAGAACCACACGAACATCGTGCCCACTTTTAGCTAGTGATTTGGGAAGAGCTCCAATTACATCACCCAAACCACCTGTTTTTGAAAATGGAGCCCCTTCAGCTGCGACAAATAATAGTTTCATTAGACAATATCCTCTGTAACAATTGTTCCTTTTTGAACCACTACAGGTGCTTCTAGACTACCACGAATCGTCACACCAGCAGCGACTTCAACACCCTTATCAAGAATTGCATGTTCAACAATGGCATTTTCACGAACCACAACACCTGGGAAGAGTATACTACTACGAACCTCTGAACCTTGATGTAAGTAGACACGACGCGAAACGACAGAGTTTTCTACCCTACCTTCTACGATACTACCTGATGCAAATTGAGAGGTCTTAATATTTGAAGTTTTTGCGTAATAGGTTGGCTCTTCATTTTTCACCTTTGTATAAACTTTTTGATTTGGAGAGAAGAGTTTGATGAAATTTTGTGTTTCCAACATATCCAAATTTGAACGATAATAAGACTCTACAGAATGAACATTGGCTAAGTAACCTGTATATTCAAAGGCAAAGGCATTGTATTCTACCGCCAACTCGCGTAAGATGTAGCGCAATTTTTGCGGATATTCTTTTTTCGCTTCTTCCTCAATCTTTTCGATCAACCAAGGCGTATCCACAATAAAGATATCTGTCGACATATTGTAGACTTCTTTTGCATCTTTGCTATCAAAGAGTTTTTGACTGATGACATGGTCTGATTCATCAATTTCCAAGACAGAATTGACTTCTGAAATATCTTTTGAAGGCAATTTTTTATAGACCACCGTGATCGGACGATCGACCGTATTGTGCAAATGGAAGACCTGATTGAGATCAATATTTACTAAGACATCACAGTTCAAAGCAACTGTTTGGTCGGAGCCAGACCGTCTCAGATAAGTCAATAATTGTTGGTAGTATTCTGGTCCTACCGTTGTATTTTCAACTGGAGTATTATAGATTCCAAGGTAATAGTGACTCAGCAAAGTAGACAAGCCCCATTCACGACCAGAACGAATATGGTCAAAGACTGAGCTGATATTCTCTTGTTGGAAGATTCCAAAAACGCTCCGAATTCCTGCATTGGCAAGACTTGACAACGGGAAGTCAATCAAACGGTATTTCCCACCAAAAGGCAAAGAGGCAACCGGACGATGGCTAGTTAAAGTGGACATATCATGATACCCAACTGTATTTCCTAGAATGGCTGAATATTTATCAATCTTCATCTGTAACTACCCCCACTTTTTCATTGTAACCGATAACTTGTACTTCCTCTGTACCATCAATCACGACACCATCCGCAATGACAGCACCCTCACCAATAATCGCACGTTTGACAACTGCACCTTTACCGATAATGGCATTGCTCATCACGACAGAGTCTTCTACAACAGCGCCTTCACGGATCTGAGCTTCTGTAGATAAGATGGAATGTTTCACCGTACCATCTACCAAGCAACCATCGACGACCAGAGAGTCTTCAACATGCCCATTTTCACCAAAGAAGTTTGGTGGAGAAATGAGGTTACGTGAATAGATTTTCCAGTGACGATCACGACTATCCAAAGCATTATTTGGATCAATGTATTCCATATTGGCTTCCCAAAGAGATTCAATGGTCCCAACGTCCTTCCAATACCCATTGAATTCATAGGCATAAACGCTTTCACCTGATTCAAGATAAGTTGGAATGACATTTTTACCAAAGTCTGACATATCGATATCGCTCTTTTCAGCAGCAACCAGCATATTGCGCAAACGAGCCCAGTCAAAAATGTAAATTCCCATGGATGCTTTGGTTGATTTTGGTTCTGCTGGTTTTTCTTCAAACTCAACAATCCGATTGTTGGCATCTGTATTCATGATTCCAAAACGGCTAGCTTCCTTCAATGGTACATCCAAAACGGCTACTGTCAAACTAGCATTGTTATCTTTGTGAGATTGAAGCATGTCATCGTAGTCCATCTTGTAGATATGGTCTCCAGAAAGGATGAGAACATATTCCGGATTGATGCTATCGATATAGTCGATATTTTGGAAGATTGCATGGCTAGTTCCTTCAAACCAACGATTTCCTTCACTAGCAGAATAGGGTTGTAGGATAGAAACCCCTGTATTGATCCCATCTAAGCCCCAGCTCGAACCATTTCCAATGTGGCTATTTAGTGCGAGCGGTTGGTATTGTGTAATAACTCCGACATTATGAATACCTGAATTGGCACAATTTGATAAAGCAAAATCGATAATGCGATAGCGTCCACCAAATTGAACCGCAGGTTTTGCAATGTTTTGAGTTAATTTCCCAAGACGTGTTCCTTGCCCACCGGCAAGAATTAAAGCAAGCATTTCATTCTTCATTGACTTCTTCCTCTTTATAAAGCCTAGACTCCTATAGAGTCAACCAATTAACCTATTTATCAGATGTTTTTGATTTCGTCGTACGCAACTTTCTCTTCACCTTCCAAATGCTGGCACCCAATGCCGGTAAGGTAAAGGTCAAAGTTTGCTGATAATCCTTCCACAGCCCTTCTTGAGACTGAACTGTCGGATTGGTTTCTTTCCAAACGCCTCCCCATTCTTCTAATTCCGTATTCCAAATCTCTTCGTAAACAGCAGGAATTGGAACACCAATCGTAAAGTCCTTGCGTTCAATTGGAGCCATATTAAAGACACAGATCAAAAATTCACCTTTGCGAGTTTTCCGAATGAGCGAAAGTACACTTTGATCGCGATTGTCCGCATCAATAATTTCTAAGCCCTCAAAGCTCTCATCAATTTCCCACAATTCCTTGTGATCTTTATATAATTGATTCAGCTGCGAAGTAAAATGGCGCATCTTCGCATTCATTTCATCTTCAAGATTACTCCATTCGAGTTGCTCTTCTGATTTCCACTCTAAAAACTGACCGAATTCAGATCCCATAAAGAGTAACTTCTTACCTGGATGGCAAACCTGGTAGGTCAAGAGATTGCGAAGACCTGAAAATTGATTGTAGCGGTCTCCCCACATCTTATGCATCATACTCTTCTTTCCGTGAACCACTTCATCGTGAGAAAAAGGTAGCAAGAAGTGTTCAGAAAAGGCATACATAAAACTGAAGGTTACCAGATTAAAATCATACTTACGGTAGATTGGATCTTCCTCATAGAATTTGAGAATGTCATTCATCCACCCCATATTCCATTTATAGTCAAAGCCCAAGCCCCCTTCTTCTTCAGGACCCGTAATTTTTTGACCAGCCGAGCTTTCCTCAGCAATCATCATAACATCTGGGTGGTCTTGCTTGATAATTGCATTTAGGCGTCGTAAGAAGTGGACCCCTTCATAATTCAAATTTCCCCCGTCAATATTTGGCACCCATGGTCCGCTATCATAATCGAGATACAACATGTTGCTGACCGCATCCACACGAATACCATCTAAATGATAGGTTTCGATCCAGAACTTGAGGCTAGAAATCAAGAAGGATTGCACTTGATTTTTCCCCAAATCAAAGTTCAAGGCTCCCCAACCATAGTTGTGGGCCCGATGTTCATCTTGATATTCAAAGGTTGGTGTCCCATCATAATAAGCCAAGGCATCGTCATTGATAATGAAATGACCAGGCACCCAGTCCACAATGACCCCAATATTGTTCAGATGGCATTCTTCCACAAAATCTTGAAATTCTTCCGGACTACCGTAGGTATGTTCCAGGGCAAAGTAACCCATCAACTGGTAACCCCAGCTAAGGCCTAGTGGGTGAGCCATTACCGGCATAAACTCCACATGCGTATAGTTCATTTCAACCAGATAAGGAATCAATTCTTCCTTTAACTGGGTAAAACTATAGGGACTATGGTCTTCGTTGCGTTTCCACGATCCTGCGTGAACCTCATAAATGCTAACCGGTCTCTCTTTAAAGCCCAGTTTTTTACGACGGGCTCTCCAAAGACCATCTTTCCATTTTTTCTCAGGAATCTCTTTAATAATGGAGCCTGTATGAGGGCGCTTTTCCATCCAAAGAGCCACCGGATCAATTTTCAGGATTTGCTGGCCATTGTTTCGAGTGACAAGATATTTGTAGATATCTCCTTCCTTGGCATCTGGGCAAAAGGCTTCCCAAACCCCCCCTTCGTTTTTCACCATGGGAAGTTTACGATCCTCCCAATCAGTGAAATCGCCGACCACATGCACGGCTTGGGCATTGGGGGCCCAAACACGGAAGGTGTATCCTTCTTGATCTTCGATGATCTCCTTGTGAGCTCCTAGGTACTCTTGAAGTTGAAAGTTGTCCCCTCTTCCAAAAGTCCATAAGTCTGTACTTCTATCCATGTACTTACTCCTTTATGTTTTTGAAAGCGTTTTCTGCTTGATTTAATTTTACTATAAAACTGTTAAATTTTCAAGATGATTCTGTCAAATTCATATGAAATATTCAGGAAACTTTTATTATTTTTTCCTACCGAATAGTTTCTTTTCATTTATTCCTATTTTCTGAAGATTATATACTATTATACTAAATTTTTCTAGTTTTTGAAAGTTAAAACCGAACTTTCATATGACGAGATTTATCACTAATTAGTTAAAAACGAATATTACCCTACATTTTGCTTTAAATAATGGAAGAAAATTTTTCAAAAAAAGAGGCTGGGACAAAAGTCCTAGCCTCTCAATTGTTTTTGGATTATCGAGCAAGACGCAGTGGTTGAGTGGGCTCTACTACGCTGATTTCATCAGCTTTTACAGCCCTACTCAACTGTGCGGAGGTGGGACGACGAAATCGAATTCTAACGAATGACCGATTTCTGTCCCACTCTCTTGATTGATTCTTAGTCAACGTTTACGTATTCTTTTGAAAGTTCAAGAACTTCTTCCATTGTTGAACATTCAGTAAGAGCACGGTTAGCGTATTCTTTCATCTTAGCTGTGTCCAATTTCTTCATCAAGCTACGTGTACGAAGTACTGAAGTAGCTGACATGGAGAACTCATCCAAGCCCATTCCGACAAGAAGCGGAACAGCTGTTTGGTCACCAGCCATTTCACCACACATACCCGCCCATTTACCTTCAGCATGCGCCGCTTTGATCACGTTATTAATCAAACGAAGAATTGATGGGTTATATGGTTGGTAAAGGTATGAAACTTGTTCATTCATACGGTCAGCAGCCATTGTGTATTGGATAAGATCATTTGTACCAATTGAGAAGAAATCAACTTCTTTCGCGAATTGGTCTGCAAGCATAGCTGCAGCTGGAATTTCAATCATGATACCAACTTGGATATCATCTGCAACTGCAACACCTTCCGCAAGCAATTTAGCCTTTTCTTCTTCAAGGATACCTTTTGCAGTACGGAACTCTTTCAACAAAGCAACCATTGGGAACATGATCCGTAATTTACCGTGAACAGATGCACGAAGCAAAGCACGCAATTGTGTACGGAACATTTGATTACCCGTTTCAGAGATAGAAATACGCAAAGCACGGTAACCCAAGAATGGGTTCATTTCTTTAGGAAGATCGAAGTAAGGAAGTTCTTTATCCCCACCGATATCCATTGTACGAACGACAACAGGTTTACCGTTCATACCTTCAAGAACTGCTTTGTATGCTTCGTATTGATCATCTTCAGTTGGGAAGTCTTGAGAGTCCATGTACAAAAATTCTGTCCGGTAAAGGCCAACAGCTTCTGCACCATTTGCGTTGACCCCTTCAACATCTTTAGGAGTACCAATGTTAGCAGCCAACTCGAAGTGTTTGCCATCAGCTGTCACTGTTTGAGCATCTTTGAGGAGAGCCCATTCAGCTTTTTGTTTCGCATAAGCTTCACCAGCTGCTTTAAATGCTGCAATTTGTTCTTCAGTTGGGTTGATGACCACTTCGCCAGTGATTCCAGATACAGCCAACACATCACCGTCTTGTACCAAATCAGTAATATTGTTTGTACCAAGAACCGCTGCGATTTCGAGTGTACGAGCCATGATTGCTGAGTGACTGGTACGTCCACCGATGTTTGTCACAAAGGCTTTGACATACTTTTTGTTCAACTGAGCCGTATCAGATGGAGTTAAATCGTGTGCCACAACAATAGATTCTTCATCGATTGTTGCAGGATTCGGCAATTTTTTACCTAGCAAGCTAGCAAGGACACGTTTGGTAACGTCACGAATATCTGCCGCACGTTCTTGCATGTATGGATTGTCTTCCATCCCTTCAAAAATGGCGATAAACATATCAGTGACTTCTTTCAAGCCAGCTTCTGCGTTGATTTTTTTCGTACGAATGGTTTCTTTGATTTGGCCAACCATTTCAGGGTCAGCAAGAACCATCATATGCGCATCAAAAACTTGCGCTGCTTCTTCACCAAGGCTTGCTACTGCATTCTCCCGAATAAGAGAAAGCTCGTTCTGTGAAGCTTCAAGAGCTGCATCCAAACGAGCTTCTTCTGCACTTGTATCTTCGACTGAAACAGTCTCGAATGATAAGTCTGGTTGAATGAGCAAATATGCCTTAGCAACGGCAACACCATCAGATGCTGCGATTCCCTTAAGCATTTTTGTCATATTTAAGCCAATCCTTCTTTTGTCATTGTTTCTGAGATAGCAGCGATCGCATCATCTGCGTCTGCACCTTCAGCTGAGATCACAACATCTGCACCTTGACCAACACCAAGGCTCATAACACCCATGATTGATTTCAAGTTTACTGATTTACCTTTGTATTCAAGAGTGATATCTGAAGCGAATTTGCTAGCAGTTTGAACCAACAAAGTTGCTGGACGTGCGTGGATACCTGTTTCTGCCACAATGTGGAAATCTTTAGAAGCCATAATTGGACTCTCCTTTTTAAAAATAGTTTTGAGTTACCTTTTGATAACCCTTACAATTTGGTATTATATCATCTTTTGAAATTTTTTTCAAGATTTTTATCACTCACTTACAGAAAAAGCCTGCCAAAAATCGCAAGCCAGATACATTTTACTGAAATGAGCTTCAATGAATGAAAAAGTCATTGAATTTTCTACTATATTATAATCCAGTTATTTTCACTCTTTTCAAATAGTAAAAAGCTAGAAAACCACAGGATATTGATTCATCAAAAAATTATTCCTAATTAAAGATGCTTTAAAGCCTATTCCTATCCCTTTTTCAAGATTTTCCTACTTTTATCATACCACAACATATTGTGCTTTAAAAAGCCCTTTTTAGATCTTTGCACAATATTTAGTTAAAATTATTGACAAGTTGCTAGAATTTGTTTATACTGTTTACAGATTTATATTTCGATAGGAGAACGGAAAAAGAAATGGTAACCATTTACTCAAAAAATAATTGTGTACAATGCAAAATGACAAAGCGGTTTCTCGATAGCAACCATGTGGAATACCGTGAAATCAACTTGGATGAACAACCTGAATTCGTAGAGCACGTTAAGAGCCTTGGCTTCAATGCTGCTCCTGTTGTCCAAACACCAGATGATGTATTTTCAGGCTTTCAACCAGCTAAGTTGAAGAAACTTTCTTAATAAACACAGGATTTTGCTGAAATAGGGTCTAGCGTTAGCAACCTAACACTAGACTTTTTACTTGTAATTTAGAAATTAGAAAAGGATTATTATGGGATTAAAATCTCTTGAAGACGTGACGTATTTTCGTCTAAATAATGAAATCAACCGTCCGGTCAATGGCCAAATCATGCTTCATAAAGATAAGGAAGCCTTGGATGCCTTCTTTAAAGAAAATGTAGTGCCAAATACTTTGGCCTTTGATTCAATCACTGACAAGATTCAGTACCTTCTAGAGCATAATTACATTGAAAGAGCTTTCATCGAGAAGTACCGTCCAGAATTTTTGGAAGAATTGGCCCAATTTATCAAAGACCAACACTTCCAATTTAAGTCTTTCATGGCGGCTTATAAATTTTATAACCAGTACGCTTTGAAAACCAATGATGGGGATGCTTACCTTGAAAGTATGGAAGACCGGGTCTTCTTTAATGCTCTCTACTTCGCAGATGGAAATGAAACCATTGCCAAAGATATCGCAAATGAAATCATCCACCAACGTTACCAACCTGCCACTCCTTCTTTCTTAAATGCAGGTCGTGCTCGTCGTGGTGAATTGGTTTCTTGTTTCTTAATTCAAGTAACAGATGATATGAACTCGATCGGACGTTCCATCAACTCTGCCCTGCAACTTTCTCGTATCGGTGGGGGTGTTGGGATTTCCCTCAGCAACCTTCGTGAAGGTGGTGCACCCATCAAGGGCTATGAAGGTGCTGCTTCAGGTGTCGTTCCAGTTATGAAGTTGTTCGAAGATAGCTTCTCATACTCTAACCAATTGGGTCAACGTCAAGGTGCCGGAGTTGTTTACCTCAACGTCTTCCATCCAGACATCATCGCTTTCCTTTCAACTAAGAAAGAAAATGCCGATGAAAAAGTTCGTGTCAAGACGCTCTCACTAGGTGTTGTCGTTCCAGACAAATTCTATGAATTAGCGCGTAAAAATGAAGAGATGTACCTCTTCAGCCCATACTCTGTCGAACGCGAATACGGTGTGCCGTTCAACTACATCGACATTACTGAAAAATACGACGAATTAGTAGCAAATCCGAATATCCGCAAGACCAAGATCAAGGCGCGTGATTTGGAAACTGAAATTTCTAAATTGCAACAAGAATCCGGTTATCCATATGTCGTCAATATTGATACAGCCAACCGTGCAAATCCTGTTGATGGAAAAATCATCATGAGTAACTTGTGTTCTGAAATTCTCCAAGTTCAAGAGCCAAGTTTGATTAACGATGCTCAAGAATTCCTTCAAATGGGGACAGACGTTTCTTGTAACCTTGGTTCAACCAACGTGGTCAACATGATGACGTCACCTGACTTTGGCCGTTCGATTCGTGCCATGGTGCGTGCTTTGACCTTCGTTACAGATAGCTCCCATATTGTCGCGGTCCCTACGATTGATCATGGTAATAAACAAGCCCACACCTTCGGCCTTGGAGCCATGGGGCTTCACAGCTACCTTGCGCAACAATTGATTGAATATGGATCACCTGAGTCTGTTGAATTCACCAGCATCTACTTCATGCTCATGAATTACTGGACTCTCGTGGAATCAAACAACATCGCGCGTGAACGGGGCCTTACCTTCCACAACTTTGAAAAATCAGACTATGCTAGCGGCACTTACTTTGATAAGTATGTGACTGGAGAGTTTGTTCCAAAATCCGATCGTGTCAAAGAATTGTTCAAAGATATCTTTATTCCTAGCGCTGCTGACTGGGCTGAACTTCGTGATAAAGTAAAAGCAGATGGTCTTTACCACCAAAACCGCTTGGCAGTCGCACCAAATGGCTCTATCAGCTACATCAACGATGTGTCTGCTTCTATCCACCCCATCACACAACGGATCGAAGAACGCCAAGAAAAGAAAATTGGGAAGATCTACTACCCTGCAGCTGGTTTATCAACTGAAACCATTCCTTACTACACTTCTGCTTATGACATGGATATGCGAAAAGTAATCGATGTCTACGCGGCTGCAACTGAGCACGTAGACCAAGGACTTTCCCTCACACTCTTTATGCGCAGTGACATTCCAAAAGGTCTCTACGAATGGAAGAAAGAAAATAAACAAACGACACGTGACTTGTCCATCCTTCGCAACTACGCCTTTAACAAAGGAATCAAGTCCATCTACTACGTCCGTACCTTTACAGATGATGGTGGAGAAGTTGGTGCTAACCAATGTGAAAGCTGTGTCATCTAACAAATTATTAATAAGGAATTTTTATGAAAAAACATTTTTCACTACAACAATACTCTATTTGTTTATTATTAGAATCTGCAACTTTTTTATTCTTATTCAGATTAATTATTGGTTTAATTATCAAATTGAAACTACAAGCTACATTTCGTACTACCTTATTATTCTCAGTTTGTTTTTTAGGGTTGGTATACTTTGTCCTCAAGAGTATCTCACAAAAATACTCTAACAAACCTTATCTATCAATGCTTCCTGTTAGCTATTTACTCGGATTTTATCTGATTTATTTTAAGATGTTTCTAGATAATACAACTAAATTTTTTGATTATACCGAACAACTAGCTTTACTAACTTTGTTCTTTATTATTGTAAATACTATTGATAAGATTATCGATAATTTTCTAAAAAACTCCAAGGAGAAATAAACCTATGGAAACTTACTACAAAGCCATTAACTGGAATGCCATCGAAGATGTCATCGATAAATCCACTTGGGAAAAGCTGACGGAGCAATTTTGGCTCGATACTCGTATTCCGTTGTCAAACGACTTGGACGACTGGAGAAAGTTATCTCACAAAGAAAAAGACTTAGTTGGAAAAGTCTTTGGTGGATTGACTCTTCTAGATACCATGCAGTCTGAAACAGGTGTCAACGCCCTTCGCGCAGATATCCGTACCCCTCATGAAGAAGCAGTCTTTAATAACATCCAATTTATGGAATCTGTCCACGCTAAGTCCTACTCCTCTATCTTTTCTACCTTGAACACCAAGGCTGAAATTGAGGACATCTTTGAGTGGACCAACACCAATCCATATCTTCAGAAAAAAGCTGAAATCGTCAACGAAATCTATCTCCATGGTACGCCACTTGAAAAAAAAGTAGCCAGCGTCTTTCTTGAAACCTTCCTCTTCTACTCTGGTTTCTTCACACCGCTCTACTATCTTGGGAACAACAAGTTAGCTAACGTAGCTGAAATTATCAAGTTGATCATTCGAGACGAATCTGTTCACGGAACCTATATCGGCTACAAGTTCCAACTTGGATTTAACGAATTACCAGAAGACGAGCAAGAAAAACTCAAAGAATGGATGTACGACCTGCTCTACACCCTCTATGAGAATGAAGAAGGCTACACAGAGAGCCTCTATGACGGTGTGGGTTGGACAGAGGAGGTCAAGACCTTCCTTCGTTACAACGCCAATAAAGCCCTCATGAACCTGGGCCAAGATCCGCTTTTCCCTGACTCAGCAGATGATGTCAACCCAATCGTCATGAACGGAATCTCAACCGGAACATCCAACCACGACTTCTTCTCTCAAGTCGGAAATGGTTACCTTCTCGGTGAAGTAGAAGCCATGCAGGATGACGATTACAACTACGGATTATAAGAAGAAAAACCTTTCCAGACGGAGAGGTTTTTTTATTGCAATCTTATTCTGATTGGAGCTATTTCTTTTTTGAAAAAAGAGGTTGGATCAACATCCAACCTCTCTGATTCTTACAATTTACCTGCTACGACATCCAACAATTCTTGGATTTTCGCTTGGTCGCTTCCTCCTGCCATGGCCATGTCTGGTTTACCACCACCACGTCCGTCGACGATTGGAGCTAATTCTTTAACCAAGTTACCTGCATGTACCTCTTTTGTCTTGCTGGCTACAAGGATATTGACCTTGTCACCAATGGCCGCGACAAGAACAAGGATATCAGAGTAATCTTTTTGCTTCCAGTTATCCGCGAAGGTACGAAGGGCACCTGCATCAGATACAGAAACTTGACTTGCAATAAAGCGGTATCCGTTTGCTTCTTGAACATTCTTGAAGACATCACCTGCAGCTGCGGCTGCAGCTTTTTCCTTCAATTCTGCATTTTCTTTTTGAAGTTGTTTTACTTGTTCTTGGAGAGCTTCCACTTTATGAGGAACTTCCTTGAGTTGAGGTGCTTTAAGAGTTGCTGCAACTTCTTTCAACGCATCTTCCTGTTCACGGTAGGCCTCAAAGGCTTCTTTACCAGTTACTGCCAAGATACGACGAGTTCCTGAACCGATCCCTTCTTCTTTGACAATCTTGAAGAGACCAATTTCAGAAGTATTGCCGACATGGGTACCACCACAAAGCTCAATAGAATAGTCACCAATGGTTACAACACGAACATTTTTACCGTATTTTTCACCGAAGAGGGCCATTGCTCCCATTTCCTTAGCTGTATCAATATCGGTTTCAATTGTCTTGATTGCAATAGCTTCCCAGATTTTTTCATTGACTTGTTGTTCAATAGCACGTAATTCTTCAGGAGTTACGGCTTGGAAGTGAGTAAAGTCAAAACGGAGGAATTCTACTTCGTTGAGAGATCCTGCTTGAGTCGCATGATTTCCGAGAATGTTATGAAGAGCTGCATGAAGCAAGTGAGTTGCTGTATGGTTCTTCATGACGCGGTGACGACGATTGGTATCAATAGCCAAGGTATATTCTTGGTTCAAGGAAAGTGGTGCCAATACTTCAACGGTATGGAGTGGTTGACCATTTGGTGCTTTTTGAACGTCTGTAACATTTGCTACGACATTCCCTGCAGTATCCAAGATTTGACCATGGTCTGCTACTTGTCCACCCATTTCAGCGTAGAAAGGAGTTTCAGCAAAGATGAGGGAAGCAGTTCCTTCAGATACAGCTTCTACTTCTGTATTGTCCGCTACAATAGCTACCAACTTAGAAGACAATTGGCTAGCATTATAGTTAAAGTGACTTTCAACTGTAATATTTTGAAGAGTTTCGTTTTGCATGCCCATAGATCCGCCTTTGACAGCTGATGCACGCGCACGTTCTTGTTGTTCCTTCATAGCTGCTTCAAAACCGTCACGATCAATAGTCATACCAGCTTCTTCAGCGATTTCTTCTGTCAATTCAACTGGGAATCCATAAGTATCATAAAGTTTGAAGACGTCTTGTCCATCGATAACTGATTGACCTTTGGCCTTCAAGTCAGCTACGATACCTTGAGCAAAGTGTTGACCTGAGTGAAGGGTACGAGCAAATGACTCTTCTTCGCTCTTAACAATTTTTTCAATAAAGTCACGTTTTTCAAGCACTTCTGGGTAATAGCTTTCCATGATTTTTCCAACAGTTGGAACCAATTTGTAAAGGAAAGGTTCGTTGATACCCAATTTTTGGCCATGCATAGAAGCACGACGGAGGAGACGACGAAGGACATAGCCACGTCCTTCATTTCCTGGAAGAGCCCCATCACCAATCGCAAATGAAAGAGAACGGATGTGGTCTGCAATGACCTTGAAGCTCATATTGTCGCCATCTGGATCGTAGGTTTTACCAGACATCTTTTCCACTTCACGGATAATTGGCATGAAGAGGTCTGTTTCAAAGTTGGTCTTAGCTCCTTGAATCACGGCCACTAAACGTTCCAAACCTGCGCCCGTATCAATGTTCTTGTGAGGCAATTCCTTGTATTCACTACGAGGTACAGCAGGATCTGCGTTAAATTGTGACAAGACAATATTCCAGATTTCGATGTAACGGTCATTTTCGATATCTTCTGCAAGAAGACGAATACCGATATGATCTGGGTCAAAAGCTTCCCCACGGTCAAAGAAGATTTCAGTATCTGGTCCTGAAGGTCCTGCACCGATTTCCCAGAAGTTGTCTTCGATTGGGATCAAGTGACTTGGATCTACTCCAACTTCTACCCAGCGATTGTATGAATCCTTGTCATCTGGATAATAAGTCATATAGAGTTTGTCTTTAGGAAAGTCAAACCATTCTGGACTTGTCAAGAGTTCAAAAGCCCATGTGATGGCTTCATCACGGAAGTAATCACCGATAGAGAAATTTCCCAACATTTCAAACATGGTATGGTGACGCGCAGTCTTCCCTACGTTTTCGATATCGTTGGTACGGATGGCTTTTTGAGCATTGGTAATCCGTGGATTCTCAGGTTTAATGGTTCCATCAAAGTATTTCTTGAGGGTTGCAACCCCTGAGTTGATCCATAAAAGGGTTGGATCGTTAACTGGAACTAAGCTAACAGATGGCTCTACAGAATGTCCCTTGCTTGCCCAGAAATCAAGCCACATTTGGCGAATTTGTGCACTAGATAGTTGTTTCATATTTTTCTCCTAATTCTAATTGGGTTAATTTGCGCCTGCTTCTAACATTTCGACATAATCGATAGCGACACAAAGTGAGATGACTAAATCAGCGTATTCATCCTCATAAACCGATACTTGGTACGTTGAGGTAAGGTGAAAGAGTTCTTTGCTAATCTCAGCAACAATTTGATCCCGATCATCCAACAATTTGAAATCCAGGTCCCAGATATTTCCTTGAACCCGCAGTCCCAAATCTTCAATATCGTATTTGTCTCTCAAAAGCGTAAGCTTTTTAGTGATAAAAAAGCGATCCCCATTTTTTAAGCTAACCTCAAATTTTGAAAGAAGTGTGAATGGCTTTTTCGTGATCTGGCTGACTTCTTGCCCCTCGTTATCATAGATGGTAAAGGTTTTAGGAACTTTAAAAAAGGATCCCTCAACCTGGTATTCGACATTTCCTAACTCATTCTTGATATCGAAGCGTTCGCCACCCAATCGAAATTTTTGTTTCACTTGATAGATTCTCATTTTCTATCTCCTTTGAAAAGACGCTAACAGGCATGCATAAACAAAAGACAAGCCACCAAACGAAGGGCGAAAAACCGCGGTACCACCTTCATTCAATGAACTTGTCATTCTTCATTTTTTATTTCAATTGTATCAATTGAGTAGCAAAATCATTTCTCTTCCATGGCTCGCACCACCGCCACTTCTCTGTTTCCGATAACCAATGATTTATTCTCAACTATTTATTATACAGGTTCAATAAAGAACCGTCAACTATTTTTTAGAGGATGAAGAGCTGCTATCGCTCGTTTGGACACCGATATTTTGCAAATATTGGTTAAAGGTTGACTTGAAGGCATCATCTTTGACCTTGATATTGGCATCGGTCATCGCTTTGGCAATAATGCTACGGATGAAGTTAGTATCTTGCTTACGACCTTCGACAATGATTTCTTTCAAGCGTTTTTCGTATTTCTTCCAATCAGAACCTTTTTCAGTCTTCTTGTTTAATTTCACAATATAGTAGCTAGCAGAATAGTTTTGTCCTGCTGATACGGTGATCACATCTGAAATGCCGTTTTCATCCAACTTAAAGGCTGCTTCTTTGACTTGAGATGGGATATCTGCCGTTCCTGAATCAAACTTGACTTCTCCACCTTTGTCTTTTGTAGCAGTATCTGTTGAATTTTCTTTGGCGATTTGAGCAAAGTTTGCACCTTCAGCTTTAGCCGCTTCCAATACTTCTTTTGCTTTGTCTTCTGAATCCAATTTGATAACTTGTGCTGTTACTTCAGGTGTGTAAGATTCAAAGGCTGTCTTGTAGTCTGAATCCTTGAGATCCTTCTTCGCAGCTTGGTTGACTGCGTATTCCAACAACATATTGCTACGGATTTGTTTCTTGGCTGTTTCTTCCGTCAAGCCTTGTTGCGCCAAGTATGCATCAAATTGGTTGCCCAATTGTTTCTTTTGCTTGTCAAATTCTTTGTTGACATCTTTATCAGAAACTTTTGATCCATATTCTTTTTCAAAGACCTTATTGATGGTCATTTGGAAAAGGACTTGTTGGGCTCCTTGATTTGATTTCATTTCATCATAGAAATCAGAAACTGTAATCGTGTCCCCTTTCATGGTCACGATATCTTTGTTTGTGCCATTGGCACATGCTGCTAGTGTTACGACTGATAGCAAGGTCACAGCACCTGCTACAAGTTTTTTCTTCATGAAATTTCTCCGTTCCTTTTTTAAACTTCTTCTATTTTACCACAAATTAGAGAGAATACCTTAAATTTACCTAAAATGAGCCAGGCTCTGGCAAGGTAACTGTCTCTGCATTTTTTCGGATCATTAAGATGCCGTCACCAAGCGGCACCAAGCTAGCGGTTAAATCCGGATGATTGAGAGTTGCATCAAAGAGGTTCTGCAGACCTCGATAGATGGTTCGTTGTCCACGACGGACTTCCATGATGTCTTTGGCAACATCTCCCCCTTGGAAAATATCATCTAGCACCACGATACCTCCAACTTCTAGAAGCTCTAGGATCCGTGGCAAAAAGACGATGTATTTAGACTTGGCTGAGTCCATAAAGACAAAGTCATAGGTCTCTGTTAAATCTTGTAAGACATCCACCGCATCTCCCTCTAGCAAGGTGATTTGCTTTCTCTGATCAAATTTAGCCAGATTTTCCTTGGCAAAACCGATCATTTCCTCGTTTCGATCAATGGTGGTAATTTGCGCATTGGGGGCATTTTCCGCCATCAAGAGGGCCGAAAACCCAATGGCCGTCCCAATTTCAAGGATTTTCTTTGGTTGTAGGCTTTGCAGAAGCAGTCGAAAGTAAGCGACCGTCTCCTGCGGAATGATAGGAATATTTTCCTTGCGCGCAAACTCTTCTAATTCCTTGAGGGCACCAGCTACCGGCTTTTGACGCTTCCGCATAAAGTCGACAATCTCATCCTTGACCACTGGCCGACGCATATTGTGGTTGGCATTTTTACTATAAGACTCCACCATCTTATGCAAGTCCTAATTTTTCTACAAGGGCTTCAAATTCATTTAGGCGACGTTCAAAGACCGCAAAAGCTGCGTCCAAGTAGTCTTCTTTTTCCATATCCACACCTGCTTTGCGGATGACATTAAGTGGATAATCAGAGTTTCCAGCTTTCAGGTAATTGATATATTTATCACGGTCTTCTTGGGTTCCATGAACAATTTTTTCAGCTAGAGCTGAAGCTGCCGCAAAACCAGTTGAATATTGGAAAACGTAGTAGTTATAGTAGAAATGAGGAATGCGAGCCCATTCATATTGGATCTCAGGGTTGTCTTCTTTTGAAAGACCATAGTATTTCTCATTGAGATCTGCATAAAGGTTGTTCAAGAACTCACTCGTTAAAACAGTCCCTTCTTGGTCAGCCTTATGAATCGCATGCTCAAATTCAGCGAACTGAGTTTGACGGAAGACGGTTCCACGGAAACCATCTAGGAAATGGTTGAGGATGGCAAAGCGGGTTTGATCATCTTCTACTTCTTCCAAGAGACGTTCTGTCAAGATATTTTCATTGGTCGTAGAGGCAATTTCAGCAAGGAAAATAGAGTAGTCCCCATAGACATAGGGTTGATTTTCACGGGTATAGCTCGAATGCATACTGTGACCAGTTTCGTGCACCAAGGTAAAGAGATTATCCAGTGTATCTTGCCAGTTCAACAACATGAAGGCATTGGTATCATAAGAACCACCTGAGTAGGCACCTGAGCGTTTTCCTTGGTTAACATGTACATCAATCCACCGTTCACTAAAGGCCCGTTTGACACGAGACAAATAATCCTCACCTAAAACAGCCAAGACTTCTTCTGCTTTTGCCAAGGATTCTTCATAGCTAAACTTGTAGTCTGTATCTGATAATGGGGTATACATATCGTACATTTTCAAGTCAGAGATACCAAGAATTTTAGAACGCAACTGAATATAACGTTGCAAGAGTGGCAAATGTTTGTTGACAGCGACTACCAAGCGTTCATAAACGCTTTCTGGCACAAAGTTTTCAGAAAGGGCTGCTTCACGAGCAGAAGAGAATTTACGCACTTTGGCATTGAAGTTATGAACTTTTACATTGGTTTGTAAGGTCTTGGCATACGTGTGTTGGTATTGTTCATAGACCTTATAGAGTCCTTCATAGGCTTCTTTACGGACCGCACGATCTTTTGATTCAACCAAAGAAATGTAATTGCCATGAGTCAATTGCACTTCTTCACCCTTGTCATTATGCACGGTTGGAAATACAATATCTGCATTGTCTAGGATTTCAAAGGTTTCGCCACCAGATGCAAAGATTTCTCCCGCTCCAGCAAGTAACTCTTCTTCTTTGTGAGACAAGACATGTTCTTTTTTCTCAAGTAAGCAATCAAAATAATGACCATATTGTTCCAAGGCTGGAACTTCATTTACAAAATCCTTGTACTGCTCATCAGTAATAGCCATGAATTCAGGCTCATAGAAGGCAAAGGTTTCCCCTAATAAACTATAGAGTGCCATCCCTTTTGATTGGTATTCTTGGTATTTGGCAACCCGTGTATCTTGGTCATTTTTCATATGGGCATAGACATAGACCTTCTCCAACCGGCGGCTCAATTCCAAATAAGCTTCAGTGGTCTCTAACAGGTTTTGTGCCGAATCCAATAAATGACCAGCATAGTGGCTGGCTGCTTTCATATCCGCAGCTAAGCTACTTGCTTCATCTTCCCAAGCTTGATCTGTCGAAAAAATCGTCGACAAATCCCACTGGTATTTTTCATCAATTTCATTACGTTGTTTTACCATTTCAATTCATCCTCCAAAGTACTATTTTAGCATAAAAATAGTGTTTGGTGGGGAATTCCAACACAGAAAATTATCTTTTCTACCGCCTATAAAAGCAGGGAGAATAAAGAGTTTGGACTGGCTTGATTCCTTGCTCCTTGTAATAAGTGAGAAATTGCTGGTAATAATCTTTGAGATCGACCTCAATCTGAATCAAATGGTCTGAAACAATGGGACGACACATAGGATAAAAATAATCTAGATCTTTCTCAAGTAAATGGTGTCCCTGCAAATAGAGTTGCTCCTGTAACTTCATCCACCTTGGCTGACGGTAGAATAGTTGCTGCCTTACGTAAGATAAAAAATGCCGATCCAACTCTACTGGTAGTTGCTGCAAGGGTTGCTTTAGATAAGGTGCCCGTAGCATTTCAAGCAAGTGCCCTTTCCCAAAAGAAAATACTTCTGTTTTATAATGCAGTCGTCCCCGTAAATCCTCATGAATGAGGTACTGCAACCGAACTTCTTTCTTTGCAAGATCCAATTCCCAAAGATGAAATCCACGATTCTGACTAAAATAAAGAAAACCAGCTTGTAAGTTGCTCAGTCTTTCCTTGAGCCACAGCTTTTTTCCCAGCAACCAATAAACCTGATAACCGTGGGCTCGATATGCATCACTTCTCTCTTTTAATCGTTCCAAAGATAAGGGACTGCACTGCACCTCCAAAGCCAACTTCTTGTCCACAACCAAAAGATCCGCAATTTGCTGAAACTCTGGCAAATAATATTCGACTTCTGTTCTTGCTTCCTTGGATCCCCAGTCATAAAGACTGGCTTTTAATTCCAGGTGTTCCATGCTCTCAGCTTCATGATGGTAGGGACACTGTTGTAATTCTACATGGGCAAAATGAGCCCGTAACACTGAGCCGTTTTTCAATCGCACTTCACTCTGACAAGCTAAGCAATAAAAGGGCCCTGCTGCCACAGGTGGAATCTCCTCCATACAATTCCACCGCTCTTGATGTTTATCCATCGCTATAAACATTTCCTCACCTCCTCACTTATACCATTCGAAAAAAATAAGAAAAAGGCTGGAAATTTCCAACCTTTCTTCACATTATTCGTCAGAATCTGAGTCTGAATCGTCACTAGAATCATCTGCAACAGGAGATTTGCTTAATTCTTTTTTCAAATCTTCCATTTGTTTTCGAGAATCTTCCAACTGTTTTTTCGCATCTATTATGATATCGATCAAATCTTCACGGTCTTCTTTGGGAACGACAGTACTATCTGAACCAATGTTTTCCAATGCTTCGTTAAAGACTTCTTTTTGATTTTCCATTTCTTGTTTCAAAGCGCTAACTGTTGCATCATAGCTCTCTTTATCAGTACCTGTCACAGAAATACCTGCTTCTTCCGTAAGAGAAACCGTTTGATCCATTAATTTTGCAAACAACTTTTTGAAGTCGCCAACTGTCTTTGCCTTACTGATGTCATCATCTGTCACAACACTTGAAGCAGATCCTTCTTCAGAATCTGTTACCGTGTTCTTACTTTTTGAAGTGCCAGAAGACTTACTGGTGACTTTTGAGGTTGTTTGACTATTGGAAGTTTCCTTCTTTGTTTCTTGCTTGTTTGAACAAACAGCAAGTGTGACAAGAGTCAAAAGTGCGGCAGTCGATAAGATCATTTTTTCATAAAATGGTCTCCTTTAATTTTGATATTTATTATTGTAACAAGAAATACTTTGACTGTCAAATTAATCGCTGGTTCTTACTAATAGTAAAATAGTTAGACCAAACACTGTAGCATCCGCCATTCTGTCCAACTGCTAGTTGAATCCGTATCCTCCTCTATCGTGTTTTATTCGACAGTCCCACTAAATAGACTACGGACCTTCCCTTGGGGCATTTTTAAGGCAAAACTCAGAAGAAAGGCAAGGCCAACAACACCTGCTAAAAAGAAGCTCATGAGTTGGTAGCCACCTACTTCAATAAAGTGGGCTGCTATCGGTTGTAAGAGGATTGTTCCCAGATACCTAGCTCCTTGCACAATGGCCATAGCAAGAACCAAATCTTTCCCATTTACTTGTTGGGCAATAAAACGCAAGGATACCATAATCAAGACCATGCCCGTCGTATGCTTGGCTAACAGAGTTATCAGGACCTTTAAAAGGATAGGGCTTGGGAGAGCATAGATCGTATATTGAGCACATAAAATTCCTATCGGAAGAGCAATTAAAACGCGGAGGGGCCAGTGATCCATAAACCGATCAGAGAAAAAGATCAAAGGGGCTTCAACGACAACCGAGATAGCTACGACTGTTGCAGCTGTCTGTACAGAGAGCCCATTATCCATCAAGAGGTTTTGAATATAGGTATGACCAATGTTTCCAACTCCTGAAGCAAGACCAATCAAAATAATAAAGAAGAGATAAGGTCTATTGTTCAACAGGGGACGAAGAGAAACGGGTTCTTTTACTTTTTCTTCTCTTTTCTCACTATTCCCCATACGGACTGCACTTAAACAGAAAATACTCACAACAATGGTCAGCAACACCGTATAATAGACCGCTTGAGGGCTAAACTGATGATAAATCCAGCCAGCGATTTGTACACCAAGGGAGTAACCAATCGTGCCCCATACACGTATCTTTCCAAAAGCGTAGGCACTTTGCGTCGCAAAGACTTCCATCATAGGGGCAGTCCCATTTAAACAGACCAGAACGATCCCATAAAAGACGGTCAGCCAAAAGAGATTGGGAGCCCAAAGAAAGCCTAAAACTCCACCAAGAATGGCACTCAGACTGAGGGTCGTCATTTTTACGATTCCAAACCGCTCATTGATATAGCCAAAGCATGGTTGAGCGATCATGGATAAGAAAAAGGCAACCGAAACCAAGGTAGAGACTTGACTGGCATTATAGTGTTTTCCCATCAAGTAGACCGAAATCAAGGTCGTAAAAAGGGAGGTAGACATGAAATAAAAACTATAGAGCAGCAAATAAGCTGCATAGGAATTACGAAATTTTTTCATTAGAATCCTTTTCTACATCAGTATGGATGAAACAATGACAAAACCCAACTGAGTAGCAGTTGAGTTTCTATCTATTCTTTATTGTAGCGCCGTTGGGTATCTCTTGTGCGTCTCTCACGACTTTGTTTTTCAACGAAGAGAATGACTACCAGAATCACAATGGGGATCAAAATCAGGAAGTGGTCCAACGAAAGCCATTTTGTTTTTTTAGAGGCCGTATTCTTCCCACTGGCTGTTTCTTTGACCAGTTCTGGCTTGGCACCTTCCACTACCTTCATATCATCTCGGATACTTTCAGACAAGGTATAGAGATCATTATCCACCGTTAAATACCCATCTTTTACTGCAAGTGTCGGCTCCTTGGCTCCTTTTTTCACGGTCGCATAAAATGGTTTTTCGAGCGTATAAGTCTTGCCATCAATCTGATGGACACCTGCATCTAACAGTTTTTTATAGACAAATTCTTTATAAGCTTTTTCGATCAACGCATTGCCAAATGGATGACGGTAGTATTCCCCATCTTGGTCTGCCCAATCCCCTACTCCCATAATCACAGCAATTAAACGTTGATCACCCCGTTTAATCGTTGCGATGTAGTTAAAGGCTCCACGAGGGCTCGATCCGGTTTTTAAACCATCCACCCCTTTCAGGGCATACTTCGCCCCTGGTAATGAATAATTATAGGTATCAAAGGTCTCCTCATAAGGAGTCCCTTTTTTAACCGTGACCTGGGCTTGATTAGTATAAGTTAAAATATCTGGGTATTCATGAATAAAATGATAGACCAAAATTCCCAAATCACGCGCCGTTGTTTGGTTGGCCGCATCATTCGGATAAGTGCCTACCTGATAGTATCCTTGCAAGGTTGAAATAGCTGCCCCGCTTGGGTTATTCCAGACCGTATTGGTCATGCCTAATTCCTTGGCTTTGGCATTCATACGATCAATGAAAGCATCCGGATCGTTATTGGATAGGAGATTGGCCAACATAAGCGTCGACACGTTAGACGATGGAACCACCGTCATCGTGATCAATTCAGGAATCGTATAATCAACTCCAGCAACAATATTATTGTTGGAGATTTCATAAATCTTTCCAATAGCTTGGTCTGATGCTGTTGCTGTGACCACCGCGTCCTTACTGATCTTGCCCTTGGCCATATCTTCAAACAAGAGATAAAGCGTCATAAGCTTACTCATGCTGGCAGGATCTCTAACTTCATCGATATTATCTTTCCAGAGAATATTTCCCGTGTTACCATCAATAATAAGTGAGGAATGCGGACGATTGATCGCTTGTACATGGTCGTTTGGATACATTTTTTGCGCCATATCCACCAATTCATCCGCACTCACTATTACTGGCTGGCATACCATACACAGAAGGAGGCAAATAGGGATTAAATATTTCTTGATCATAAACTTTTCCTTCTCTAAGACTCATCAGCATAAGCTCCTTCACCTTGTCTCCCAGTAGCTGAAAAGAGCACGCTTCAATCAATTCTTACTTGTATTGTATCATACTTTGAAGTATTAAAAAACCTATCACCCCTGAAAAATCAGCGATAGGTCCCGTCATTTAACGACTTAACAAGCTCAAGGCTTCCTTATCTGCAATAATCGTCACATCAGGATGACCTTGAAGGGCACTAGCTGGCACTTCTTCAGACTTTTCTCCTTCTACCGTACCTTTGATCGCTCGTGCTTTTGATTCCCCATAGGCAAATAGGATAATCGATTTTGCGGCTAAGATATTGGCTATCCCCATTGAAATAGCTTGTGTTGGTACATCTTCGATCTTATCAAAAAAGCGAGAATTGGCTTCAATTGTTGAAGCATCCAACTGGACTAAGTGGGTCTGACTATTAAAAGGAGTTCCTGGCTCATTAAAACCGATATGCCCATTGCGTCCAATCCCTAAGATCTGAAGATCTACCGGATGTTCTTGCAGGATTTGATTGTAGCTTTTAACTTCCTGATCGGCTGTTTCTTCTACACCTGATGGGAGATAGCTTTCTTTGAACGGTTTGGCATCAAAGAGATTTTTCTCCATGAAATAACGATACGATTGAGGATCATCTCCTGTTAGACCTACATACTCATCGAGATTGACACTGGTTAGATTGGAAAGGTTCAAATCACTCTCACGAATTTGTTTATAAAATTCAAGGGGACTACTTCCAGTCGCAAGGCCCAGTGTTTTCGCACCCTTCTGTATGGTTTCTTTTAAGATGTCAAAGGCAACTTTTCCACCTTCGATTTGGTCTGTAACTTCTATAATTTTCATCAGAGAGACCTCCTGTTTTTCTTTACTTTCATTATATGGTATAGACCAATTTTTGTCAAGTGAAACCGCTATCTTTTCTAGTCATTTTTTTATTTTCAACTCAATTCGTGTTATAATGAAGAGTATGATTGTAGACGTATTATTGATTATTTTTTTGATCGGACTGCTTGTTTTTCTTTTATCTTTTTTGATTCATGAAAGAAAGATTCTCAAGACGCTGGTCTTTTTGATTGGAAGTTGCCTCATGCTTTTATCTTTGGGAACTGCCATTTACCTACTCACAGCATTATTATAAAAGGAGCGCAAATGAACACAAACGATTTTGATTTTGATTTGCCTGAAGAACTCATTGCCCAAACCCCACTTGAAAAACGTGATGCCTCGAGACTTTTGATTCTAGATCGAAAAACAGGTCAATTTCAAGATCGGCATTTCGATGCGATTTTGGATGAATTAGAACCAGGAGATGCCCTCGTCATGAACAATACACGCGTGCTTCCAGCTCGTCTTCATGGAGTCAAACCGGAAACAGGTGGTCACGTTGAATTCCTTCTCTTGAAAAATACACAAGATGACTGTTGGGAAGTTTTGGCAAAACCTGCCAAACGATTAAAAGTGGGGGCGACCGTAAGCTTTGGAGATGGTCGCTTAACGGCAACTGTAGAAGAAGAATTGGAGCACGGAGGCCGCATTGTTCACTTCCACTACCAAGGAATCTTCTTAGAAGTTTTAGAAAGCCTTGGCGAAATGCCACTTCCTCCCTATATTCACGAAAAGCTTGCCGACCGCGAACGCTACCAAACTGTTTACGCCAAAGAAAATGGTTCAGCTGCTGCCCCAACAGCAGGTCTTCATTTCACTAAGGAATTGCTCCAAAAAATAGAAGCTAAAGGCGTTCATCTGGTCTACTTGACTCTTCACGTCGGATTAGGGACCTTCCGTCCAGTGTCAGTGGACAATCTCGAAGACCATGAAATGCACTCAGAATTTTACCAACTTTCGGAAGAGGCCGCCGCTACTCTTCGTCAAGTAAAAGCTGCCGGAAAACGCATTGTAGCTGTCGGGACGACTTCTATCCGAACACTTGAAACGATTGGGAATAAATTTAATGGAGATATTCAAGCTGATTCAGGATGGACCAATATCTTCATTAAGCCGGGTTATGAATGGAAAGTGGTCGATGCGTTTTCAACCAACTTCCACCTTCCAAAATCGACTCTGGTTATGTTGGTCTCTGCCTTTGCTGGACGTGAATTAACCCTGGAAGCCTATCACCACGCCATTCAAGAACGTTACCGTTTCTTCAGCTTTGGGGACGCCATGTTTATTAAGTAAAGGAGATCGTATGAATAAAATTGAAAGTCGCCACCGCTTGATTCGTTCCATCATTTCTGAGCGTAGAATTCATACCCAGCAAGAACTTCAAGAAGCTCTTGAAGCCAACGGCATTATCGTAACCCAATCAACCCTTTCACGAGATGTCAAATCTCTCAACTTGTTAAAAATCAATGAAGGAAATACTTCCTACTATACCATGAACACCATTGCACCTTCCCGTTGGGAAAAACGCCTGCGGATGTACATGGAAGATGCCTTGATTATGCTGAGGCCTGTACAAAATCAAGTTGTGGTAAAAACATTGCCCGGACTTGCCCAATCATTCGGAGCAATCTTAGATGCCTTGGAATTGTCCCAAATCGTAGCCACCATCTGTGGGGATGACGTCTGTTTGGTCATTTGCGAAGACAACCAAGGAGCTTTGGATTGCTTTGAAAAATTAAAAGAATTCACTCCCCCCTTCTTCTTTAGTAAATAAAAAGAGAGTGGGACAGAAATCGGTCATTCGTTAGAATTCGATTTCGTCGTCCCACCTCCGCACAGTTGAGTAAGGCTGTAAAAGCTGATGAAATCAGCGTAGTAGAGTCCACTCAACCACTGCGTCTTGCTCGACAATCCAAAGACAATTGAGAGGCTAGGACTTTTGTCCCGGCCTCTTTTTTATGTTGTTGCTAAGCGCTGAATAGCTTCTCGATAGATTTCCATCGCAGCGTAAAGATCTTCAATTTTTGCTCGTTCATTAGCCTGGTGCTCGGTCTGTTCTGCACCTGGGAATAGTGCTCCGAAAGCAACACAGTTTTCCATCGTACGAGCAAATGTCGCACCGCCTGAAGACATGGCTGGCGTCCTATCCCCAGTTTCTTCCTGGTAGACAGCCATCAAAGAGCTGACTAAAGGACTGTCTAACGGAACATATAAAGGAGCTAAATAGTCAAATTCTTCATACTCCAACTGATAGCTAGCCGCAATTTCTTGCAGACAAGCCACTAAAGCCTCCTTGTCTGCTAGGACTGGAATCCGAATATCAATCCCGATTTCGGATTGCTCTTGATCGATGACAAGGGTTGCAAGGTTAAAGGAAAGATCCCCACTTGGTTCATCTTTAATTTCACCAAAGAGGGCAGCTCCTGTCGCGTCTTCTCCAACAGCATCTGCAATAAAGAGCAAGGCTGGATGGGGCTGAATCAGAGATAGGCTTTCTGCTAAACCAACAATGGCATTGACTCCTTCAGCTGCATCTTTAGAATGCTTGGACACCCCCATAACTGTTACCGAATGGTCTGTTTGACTATATTGAACTCCACTTTGCTCCAAAACAGGGAGCAATTCTTCTATCCGATGACCAGCATAGGTTGCCTTATCTGGGACGACGTTGAGAGCTTGACCAGCCTGTAAAGGAAGATCATCCCAACCTGGACCACGCAGTTTCACTTGTAACAAACCTTTTTCAGCATAGGTTAATGGAAAAGAGGAATCCGGTGCAAAGCCTAGATCTGCTTGTTCTTCAATTTGGTTGTAGCGATTCATACATCGCCACAAGGTTTCCTCATCTGTCCCAAAGATAAACCGAATCCGTTTGGTAAACTGGACACCTTCATCCAACAAACTCTTGACTGCATAAAGAGCAGCAAGGGATGGCCCCTTATCATCTTGTACCCCTCGACCTACTATATAGTCACCGACAATAGTCGCTTCAAAAGGGGGCGTTTGCCAATCTTTTAAATCACCGGCTGGAACAACATCCAAGTGACAAAGAACGGCCAGGAGTTCTTCCCCCTGACCGATCTCTGCATATCCATAGTATCCTTCAGGATCTACATATGTTTGAAAACCTAGTTCTCGAGCAAGCTCTAAGGTTTTTTCTAGGACATCTTGGATAGCTTGTCCAAACGGTGTTCCATTTTCCCCTTCGTTTAAAACCGAAGGATAAGAAATGATGGTTTGAAGAGAGTCTAAAAACTGCTCTTTCACATCGTCCTTTATTCTTTTCTTCATGAAACACCTACTTTATTCTATTGCAAGAATGGAACTACAGTTCCGAGTAGAAGAAGAGCAATGGTGATCACAACAATTGATACAACCAATTTACCCATGAATTTCCACCATGTACCGATTTCAACACGTCCAAGAGCAAGAGCTCCCATTACGATACCTGAAGTTGGTGCGATCAAGTTCAAGACACCAGATGCAGATTGGTAAGCTGTGACAATTAAGCTACCTGGTACATTGACGAATTTACCAAGAGGTGCCATGATACCCATTGTTGCGCTGGCAAGACCAGATGATGATGGGATCAAGAATGACATTGGCAAGTAGAAAATGTAAGTCAAGACAATGAACAATTGAGATGAAAGACCTTTCAGTCCTTCTTCACCCCAGTGAAGAATTGTTGCAGTAATCATACCGTCGTTCATAATGACTTGGATACCACGTGCTACTGCTACGATAAGGGCAACACTCAAGAGGTCAGCTGCACCATTCATGAAAGATGAAATAATTTTGTCTTCTTTCAAGCCATAAATGATACCCACAAGGATTCCCATGAAGGCAAAGAGCATAGCTGTTTGAGGGAAGTACCAAGTACCAAGAGCATCAGTGTTACCGATCAATTGACCAAGATATGGAATCTTATGAAGGGATTCATTAAAGCTTTCAAAGAATTTGATTCCCAAATCTTTGAACGGAATAAATCCAGCAACCATGATGACAAAGGTCGAAATAAATACGAGCAAGACACGTTTTTGTTTCTTGTTCATTTGTGAAGGGATTTCTTCACCATTTTCCACATTGAAATATTTCAAATCTTCTTCACGAGTTGCATAGGTTAATGATGCTGTAGGATTCTTTTGAACCTTGTCTGCATAACGGTAGACATAGTAGGTACTGAGAGCAGTCAAGACTAGCCAGAAAATCACACGGAGCAACAATCCTGATGCACTAGAGATACCAGCAGTATCAGATGCAATAACTGTTGCAAATGGATTCAATGTAGAAGCCAAACATCCAATTTGAGAACCTAGAAGGACAATCGCTACCCCTGTCAAGCTGTCAAAACCAACAGACATCATTACAGGAACAAGAAGGGGATAAAAGGCCATCGTTTCTTCACCCATCCCATAAGTTGTCCCACCAAGGGCAAACAATGGCATCAAGATCAAGATCAACATTTTTTCGCGACCTTTGTATTTACGAACGATAGAAGCAATCCCTACATCGAGGGTACCTGTTTCGTTCACAACTCCAAGGAAACCACCAACCATCAAGATGAAGAAAGCTACGTCAATCGCTGCATTGGTTGGTGCTTTACCAAGCATGGCATTGATTGGGGCCATCAAAACATCCCAAATCCCTTGAGGATTTTGTTTCACAGATTCATAACTACCTGCGATAATGGCACCAGCTTTATCAACTTTGTATTGACCAGCTGGAATGATCCAAGTTAACACTGCCATAATGGCAATGATGATTAACAATACGGAAAAAGATGAAGGCATCTTAAATCCTTTTTTCGTTTTTTCACTCATTTGTCTTCCTCCTAACGCAACAAAATGTGAGTGAGATTTTACAAGTAGAATCCTTGTAAAACGCTTACTTATGGATTTATTTTACCATATTAAAGGTAAAAACACTAGATGTTCTTAATTATTTTTTAAAAAACAGAAACCAGTGAAATCAAGCTTTAAATCGGTAAAACTTTATCCAATATTTTTATACATTCTTTTGGATAATTGTACCGCTTTCACTTTCGACCAAAGCTTCAAGATTTTCAAGAGAAGTAATAACAGCTTTTCCATGAGGTGAGCTATTTACAAAATCAATAGCTGCTTCTACTTTTGGTAACATACTTCCAGGTGCAAATTGATTCTGTTGGATATATTCTTCCAATTGTTCAACAGAGACATGTTCTAATTTTTCTTGATTTGGTTTGTTGTAGTTTACAAAAACATAATCGACACCTGTCAAAACAATGAAAAGATCTGCTTCTACCAATTCGGCTAAACGTTCTGAAGCAAAGTCTTTATCAATGACCGCTTCTACACCAGACAACCGTCCATCTTCTTCTTGTACAACTGGGATACCGCCA
This sequence comes from Streptococcus sp. IMAU 99161, assembly GCF_014435245.1. Classification (NCBI taxonomy): domain Bacteria; kingdom Bacillati; phylum Bacillota; class Bacilli; order Lactobacillales; family Streptococcaceae; genus Streptococcus; species Streptococcus sp. IMAU 99161. The sequence goes on from NZ_JAAPAW010000006.1 coordinate 265,873, forward strand.
CCTCCAGCTGCTACTACGATTTGTCCATTATCGATGAGTGCACGAATCGTATTAATTTCTTTAATTCCAACTGGTTTTGGTGATGCAACTACTTTGCGCCATCCGCGACCTGAATCCTCTTTGAAAGTTGCTCCAGTTTTTTCAGCTTCAGCTTTTGCTTCTTCTTCAGTGTAAAACGGACCGATTGGTTTTGTGAGGTTCTCAAAAGCTGGATCCTGTTTATCAACTAAAACTTGCGTTACAACAGAAGCTACATCTTTTTTTATTCCTTCTTCAAGAAGAGCATTTTGAAGGGCATTTTGAAGCCAGTAACCAATACTTCCTTCTGTCATCGCTACCAATGAATCTAGCGGAAATGCAGGGTTCTTTTCAGAATCTGCTGCTAACTGTTGCAACAAGAGATTCCCTACTTGAGGACCATTCCCGTGTGTGATGATTAACCCATCTCCATTTTTAATGAGTTTTACTAAGTGTTTTGCTGTTTCCGCTAATGCTTCTTGTTGAGCCTTCGCAGAGGGATCAGATGATAAAATTGCATTGCCACCCAAAGCGACTACGATTTTTCTTGACATAGGATTACCCTTTCTAAAAAATAGGAGCTGGACTGTAGCTATCAGTCCAGCCCCTATTACTGTTTATTATATTTTTTTAAACTTTTGGAATGTACAAGTTACCAAGAGTAGCTGCCATAACCGCTTTGATGGTGTGCATCCGGTTTTCAGCTTGGTCAAAGTGACGAGCATACTTGCTGCGGAACACTTCATCAGTAACTTCCATTTCTTCTACGCCGAATTTTTCAGCAACATCTTTACCATAAACTGTATTTGTATCATGGAAAGCTGGCAAGCAATGCAAGAAGATCAAGTTTTCATTGTTAGCCTTCTTAACCAATTCCATATTGACTTGGTATGGTTTCAAAAGGGCAACGCGTTCTGCAAATTTGTCTTCTTCACCCATAGATACCCAAACGTCAGTATAAAGTACATCTGCACCTTTCACAGCTTCGTCAGCATCTTCAGTGATCAAGATATGAGCGCCACTTTCTTTTGCGAATCCTTCTGCCAATTCAACGATTTCTTTTTCTGGGAAGAGTTCTTTTGGTGAGAAGATGTGTACGTTCACACCAAGGATAGCACCTGTTACAAGAAGGCTGTTAGCAACGTTGTTACGTCCGTCACCACAGTAGACAAGTGTCAAACCTTCGAGGCGTCCAAAGTTTTCTTGAACTGTCAAGTAGTCAGCAAGCATTTGAGTTGGGTGCCATTCGTCAGTCAAACCATTCCATACAGGAACACCTGAGAATTCTGCCAACTCTTCAACCATACGTTGGCTGAATCCACGGAATTCGATCCCATCAAACATACGTCCAAGAACTTTTGCAGTATCTTCTGTAGATTCTTTTTTACCAAGTTGGATATCGTTTGCACCAAGGTATTCTGGGTGAGCACCAAGGTCGATAGCTGCTGTTGTGAAGGCAGCACGAGTACGAGTTGAAGTTTTTTCAAACAAAAGCGCAATGTTTTTACCAGCAAGGTAGTGGTGTTGGATGTTGCGTTTTTTAAGGTCTTTCAAGTGAGCTGAAAGTCCGATAAGATATTCTAACTCTGCGCGTGTAAAGTCTTTTTCTGCCAAGAAGCTACGTCCTTGGAATACTGAAGTTGTCATTTATGATCTCCTTTTTTCATTTAATATCGAAACCCTAGTTTCCCTCAGAGCAAGCAAGTCTGGAAACGAACCTGCTATTGGGTAAAAGGATAATTAGATTTCTTCACGTTCAAATGGCATAGACATACAACGAGGTCCACCACGACCGCGAACCAATTCACTTCCGCGGATCTTGATCAAACGAAGTCCGTATTCTTCTAATTTCTTGTTCGTAACAGTGTTACGGTCGTATACGACTACCACACCAGGTGCGATTGTAAGAGTATTAGATCCGTCGTTCCATTGTTCACGAGCAGCTGCAACGGCATTTCCATTTCCACATGGAATAAGAGTCACTTTTTCCACACCAAGGTTTGCAGCTAATAGTTCTGCCAAATCACCTTTTTCTTCAACGATCTTCAATTGTTCATTTTCAAAAGTCACTGAAAAGACGCGAAGATCACCTTGAATTTCTGGGTGGATAGTGAATTTATCGTAGTCCACCATTGTGAATACTGTATCCAAGTGCATGAATTTACGGTTGTTCGCAAATTCGAAGGCCAATACTTTCTTGAAGCCAACATTCTTCTTGAAGATGTTTACCAACAATTTTTCAATAGATGCAGCATCTGTCCGTTGTGAGATACCAACTGCCAATACATCTTTAGAAAGGACTAACTCATCTCCACCTTCGATACGAGTATCTTCTTCACGGTTGTAGACAAGTTCAACTTTTCCACCATAAACTGGGTGGTATTTGAAGATGTATTTACCATACAACGTCTCACGGTTACGTGTATCTGCGTACATGTGGTTCAATGATACAGCATTCCCCATAGTAGCAAATGGGTCGCGTGTGAAGTACAAGTTAGGCATTGGATCAATAGCGAATGGATAGTCAGATTCAACCAAGTCCGTCAAGCCTTTATCAGCTTCCGGAATTTCTGGAAGTTCCGCTTTTTGGAAACCGGCCATCGTTTTTTCAACCAATTCCAGATTGTCCTCAATGCCATGAAGTAATTTCCGAATAGCATTTTTAGTTTGGCGTCCACGAATATTTGCTTCATCCAGATATTCTTCGATGAATTGTTCCCGAATTTCTGGAGAAATTAACGACTCGGCTGCCAAACGTTCCAAATATAGTACTTCAACACCTTCATTACGAAGCGCTTGAGCGAAGTTGTCGTGTTCTTTTTGTGCGTCTTCCAAGAATGGAATATCATCAAAAAGAAGACGTTCAAGATAGTCAGGCATCAAGTTTTCCAACTCTTTACCCGGACGGTGCAACATTACTTTTTTCAGTTTTCCAATCTCTGAAAAAACATGAATCGGTTTAGTTGACATCTGTCATCCTCCTTTTTCTGTGAGCTTATTCTAAAGCTTATTTCAATTGTAATTATATATACTTTTGGTAACGCTTTCACAAAGAATTTAACTTTTTGAAAGCCAAGGATTTTGCTTTTATATGAATAATATCTGTTCTTTAGTTAATATGAAGCGTTTTCTTTGGATATTTTATCTTTAATATTGTTTTTATGAATATTTATTTTTTTGAAAAATTAAAAAAAGCCAGACAAGAAAGCTTTTTCTTGTCTCACTCTCCTTCAAAACTCCTTAAGAAATAGTCTGGGTCTAAAAAAGTCAATTTTTTCCGTTCATAACCGATCTTCTTGTTTTCAACTAATTTTTTTAATACCTGATTTACAGTTTCACGTGTTGTTGCTGCTAACTTTGCTATTTCCTTCATACTGATTGGAAATGGGATTTGATCTCCTAGCTCTTCATAATCCTTACAAAGAATCGCTAAGGACTGAATAACTCTCTCCTTTGCACTCGCAGTGACAACATTTCGAAGGCGCAATTCTTGAAATTCAATAATAGATGAAAGTTTTCTAGTAATATAAAGTAATTGCTCCTTGCTCTCTTGAACACAAGATTCATATAGATTAACAGGAATAACAAAACATCTTAGATCTGTCACCGCACTTGCTGTATAATGATACCGCTCATCCTGAAAAATTCCACCAAATGGAAGTAAGGCACCTTTTTTTATGTAATCCATATAGGAAAACTGATCCGACGAGTCAAACTGTTCGATCCGGGCATATCCCTCTACTAATAGGAAAAAACGGTCACGTCTATCCCCAGAATAAAACAGGACCTGACCTTTAGAGATTGTACGACTAGAGATTTCAATCGCTAATTTATCGAAGAGCTCCACCGGAATATTAAAAAACGCGGGATGCAAGCGAAGTAATTGGTAATCGTCTTTTGTAATCATATCTACTCACTTTTTTCAATTCTACTGTTAGTATAGCACACTTTTGTGCTCAAGGGGTAAAAACCATCTTTAATTCTGAAAAATGCTTTTGGTTTTCAAAGTTCAAGTCACTAAATAGTGCTTAATCTAAAGAAAAAGGCCGGGACAAACATTCCCAGCCTCTAAGAGTAATAGTTGATGATCACCAAAACAAGTTCCTATGGCTTGCAAATCAATCCATTTCCCAGATTTATTACAAGGGATAAAAGTTGAAAAACTAAAAAGAATTGAGAAGCTTTTATTTTTTCAGGGTGGGAGCTCTATCCCGCTACATTCTTATCTTTCGAAAAGCATTATTCATTCATATTGACCCGATGCCATTCGTTAATCACATAGGCTAAGGAACCCAATTGATAAAGACCAACACCACTGATTTCAGAACTTTCTGGGGTCGTTCCACCCAGTCCTGCAGTATAGATGGCAACCAAATAAGGGGTCGATTCACGGACAATGGCATCCACATTAAGTGCCTCGGCAACATAGCCCGGTTTTTGTTGAATCACCAAATCTGGCAAGAATTTCTTATAGTATTCACCCGGGAAAGATTCCCCAATCAATTCCAGCAAATCTGCATATTTTTCTTGATGATTCCAAAGATATTCTAACACATGGATGTAATAATCCGTTGTTGTTTTATTATCTTCACTAAATGTCTTTACTTCTGGAGATCGTGATTGGCCATAACGACTAAATAATTTGCGTGCTTGATCCATACCACCCAAACGATCTGCTAGGGCATAGGCTGGCGTATTTTCAGAATACACCAGTGAATAGCGTTGCATGTCAGGGATAGACATAGCTCCATCAAAGGCTGCAACATAGTTGTCATGCTCTCCGACATATTCGTAATAGGTATTGGTAATATCAAAACGATCCGTTAAATTAAGTTTTCCCTTTGCAACCTCATCTACAACCAACATGTTCAAGGGGAGTTTATAGGTACTTCCCGCAGTCATGGGTTGAAGGTCATTCATTGCAAACTGCTCGCCTGTAATGGCATTGCGATAAGTAAAAGCGACTTGCGAAGGATCAATACCATTTTCAGCTAGATAATCTTGAACCACTTCTACCAAACCTTTATGAGCATAATCATAGACCAGGCCATAAGCAGTCATGGTTTCCATGTCAGCATCCACAACTGCTTGCTTGGCCTCGGGAGATTTGACACGCGGTTTTTGGGTTTCTGGAGTTGAGGGCTCCACATCTGGCTTCTTTATTTTCTTTTCTTTTTTTTCAATTGCTGATGCTGTGGGTTCCGTCACATGCAAATAAGCCAGTGCTCCAGTTCCTCCTAAACACAAGAGGATACTAATCCCAATCATGATCGAGCGTAGATTTACGTATTTTTTCATATAGAATTAATTATAAAAGATTCTACTGAAAATAACAAGGACAATCACAAGGAGAAAACGATTTCTTTGTAAAAAGTTTTTTAGTTTGTCCTTGTTATTATTTTCGTTTAAAAGAGCCCATAATTAGCTTGGCAATCTCACGCGCAATTGTCCGGAATAAGGAACTCAAGAAGGAATCCTTGGCCTTTTCAAGACTTGATTTCCGAGGGCGACCTGGACTGCGTTTTTGAGCTTCTTTTTCCGCTCTGGCTACTTCTTTTTGCTCTTCTTCTTGTGCCTCCTTGCTTGCTTTAGCTGCCAATTTTTCATAGGCAGATTCTCGATCAATCGTCGTCGCATACTTTTGATGGAAAGGCGATGTCGTGATCAAGGCCAATTGTTCACTCTCATTTAAGAGGTCAAAACTCGATTGAGGAGAGAGAATATAAGCACGCTCAACCACACTAGGTTGCCCCTTCTCATTCAGGAAAGAAACCAAGGCTTCCCCTGTCCCTAATTCTGTGATCACTGTTTCTGTATCAAAGTCTGGATTGGGACGAAAACTTTGGGCAGCTACCTTGATGGCCTTCATTTCTTTTGGTGTATAAGCTCGAAGTGCATGTTGTACACGATTTCCAAGCTGTGCCAAAACAGATTCTGGAAGATCTTGAGGATTTTGGGTAATAAAGTAGATTCCTACCCCTTTTGAACGAATCAGGCGCACCACTTGCTCAACCTTCTCAAGAAAAAGCTTGCTTGCATCTTTAAAAAGGAGATGGGCCTCGTCAAAGAAGAAGACCAATTTAGGTTTTTCAGGATCCCCAACCTCTGGAAGTGTTTCAAAGAGACGAGACAACATCCAAATCAAAAAGGTTGAATACAATTTTGGTGAATGAAAGAGCTTTGTAGCCGAAAGAATATTGATATACCCCCGACCAGAAGCATCGACTTGCATAAAGTCATTTAAATCAAGTGCGGGCTCACCGAAAAACTGATCTGCTCCCTCTTCTTCCAGAACCAAGAGACTTCTTTGGATAGCTCCAACAGATTGCTTGGTGATATTTCCATATTGAGCCGAATAGTCTGAGCTGTGTTCATAGACTTCCTTTAACAGGCTCTGTAGGTCTTTCAAATCAATCAAGGGCCAATTTTTCTCTTGCGCCAATTTAAAGACAATGGCTAAAATTCCTGACTGGGTTTCATTCAAATCAAGCAAACGAGAAAGGAGTAAAGAACCCATCCCTTCAACGGTAGCACGAACAGGATGACCTGCTTGCCCAAAGACATCCCATAATCGAACTGGGAAAGCTTGCGGCTCAAAAGGATCTGTAATCCCCAATAGCTTGAAGCGCTCTTCCAATTTTGGCGTCCATTGACCTGCTTTGGCTAAGCCAGATAGGTCACCCTTGATATCAGCTAGAAAGACCGGAATACCTTCTTTGCTTAATTTCTCCGTTAAAACTTTGAGGGTAACGGTTTTCCCTGTCCCTGTCGCTCCTGCAATCAATCCATGGCGATTCAGCATCCGTAAGTAGATAGGCGTCTCAACCGCTCCTTTGGTAATGGTGATAGTCGTCATTTCATTTCTCCCTAGACTTTTCTTTTGTCTTCCTTTTCTTAGCCCCCAAAATAGACTCAGACAAGCAAGACACACACTTCTTCTAGTGTATCATTTTCCTGTCCAAACGCAAGAAATTCTACTTAGATTTTAGGTTAAAGGCACAAAAAAATCTATAAGAGCGATTCCTCACTCTTATAGATTTGTTTGCTTTATTATTTTGCTGCTGCAAATAATGCATCTACCTTATTCCAGTTAATCACTGAGAAGAAGGCTTTGATGTAGTCAGGACGTACATTACGGTATTTTACATAGTAGGCATGTTCCCAAACATCCAAGCCAAGGATTGGGGTTTTGCCTTCTGAGATTGGGGTATCTTGGTTTGCAGTTGAAGTTACTTCGAGTTGACCTTCTTTGTTGACAACCAACCATGCCCATCCAGAACCAAAACGTGTTGTTGCTGCTGCTGTGAAGGCCGCTTTAAAGTCTTCAAATGAACCAAAGGCTGCATCAATAGCTGCTGCAAGTTCTGCTGAAGGAGCCGTTTGTTCTGGAGTCATCAATTCCCAGAATAGAGCGTGGTTCAAGTGTCCACCACCATTGTTGATCACCGCTTGGCGAATGTCAGCTGGAATGGTTTCTACATTTGCCAACAAGCTTTCAAGGTCTTCTCCAATTTCAGGATGTTTTTCAAGAGCCGCATTGACATTGTTTACATATGTTTGGTGATGTTTATCATGGTGCAAATGCATCGTTTCTTCATCGATATATGGTTCCAATGCATCGTAAGCATATGGTAATTCTGGTAAAATGATTGCCATTTTAAGGTCCTCTTTTCTTTATTACTGTCTTGATGATAACGCAAACAGCTAAATTATTCAACTAATCTGCTTGCGATTTCACTTGTTCTTAGATGCTATTTGCCACTTTTAAAAGTGCCAAATCAAATAGGTAGTCTTTCTCATACTGACCACTTTTAATCGCATAATCGGTCTCAATGAGGGTTAGCATGGCCTGCTTCAAAAAAGAAAGAGAAAGTCTACGACTGTCTCGCAAGGCAAACTTCACTTGGTATGGATTGATCTTACGTCCCGCTAGATCCGATAAACTCGTAACGATCTGGCTTTCAGTCTGGCCTTCTTCTGATAGAATTTTAACCTGAGTAAATAGACGGAATTGGCCCAGCATAATCGCGATTAATTTGATTTCATCTTCTCCCTGCAAGCGCAGATCTTTGACTAGATTGCTCGCCTGATCGATTTGGCGTTTGAGAATCATTTGGGTCAAGTCAAAAATATTGTCTTGTAAGGTCTTAGGAACCGCCTCTTCGACATCCTCCAAGGTAATCTGACCGTCTTCTTTATAGGCCTGTAAAAAGGCAAGGTTCTTCTGCAGCTCTCCAAAGTCATAACCAGATTTCAAGAGTAGCCGATCGAGCGCATCCCCCACAAATTTCAAGCCCAATTCTTGGGCCTGACTGGCGAAATAGCGCTTCAAATCTTGGTCTTTTGGGGTCGTCGCTTCAACGATTTGAGCATCTCTTTTTAACAGTTTGACCAAACGGCGCTTGCTATCTAACTTCCCTTCAGCAAATATCACCAATTTGGTCGATTCGAAAGGAATTTCCAGATAGCTTTCAAATTGCTTTAGATCTTCATCTGTCAAAAAACGTTTTTTAGCAGTCGTCAGGTCTAACAAGTGGTCCAAAATCACAATCTTCTCATCTGCGAAAAAGGGAAGACTAACCAAATCCAGTTCTACCTCAGCATAGGGGGTTTCCTTCATATCAAAATAAGAATAATTGAGATCAGAAGGATCGTAGGCGATCTTTTGTAAAATGTCTTTTTTTAGCCATTCAAATTGTCCGACATCCTCACCAGTTAAAACAAGAATAGGTGGGAGGGTGTGAACCGTTAGAGCCTTGATATCATTAATAGCTTGCATGATGTTCTCTTATCTCTATCCACTTAGTGCTGTTCGTGTTCGGCAGCCATTTTTTGTTCCAATGGTGTTTTTTCACCAGACAAATCAGGTGCTGCGACAAAGCTTGGAATTTGACCAAATGACCCACTTGTATAGGGATCAGCAGCTGGTCTTAACTGTGTCTCAGTAGCCACTTGAGTTGGATGAACGACTGGCTGTGGAAACGCGTTTTTTGCTGGAAACATCAAAAGGATAAGGAGGGCGACTGCCCCGATAAGCCAAATGAAGAGGAAGACCTCTAAAGAAGTTACTAAATAGAACAGAATTGGGCCAAGGTTCAAAAAGATCCAAGACCAATGAATCCCTGCATCTCGCAATCGTCGCACACAAATCGCTTGGCTCGGTACAAAAATAAGAAAATAAAAGAAGACCAAGAAAGCAAGCGACCATAGAACAGGGAGGGCTTGTAAGTTAGAGAGTGGCAAGGAATCCTTGCCAGCTTGATGCGATACATCCGCTACGATGAAAAAGACCCAGAGAGGCAATGAAATCAAAAAATTCCAGAAAAAGGCTAGCCAAAAATGGGCACGGCTGGTCCTACCTGAAAAGTCAGCATACTGGAGCCAAAATTGCTTAAATGCGTTCATATCATTCTACCTTTATATTAATTTCATCTTCTATAATAGCAATTTTCAACAGTAAAAGCAAACCTTCCCTTTCTTCTAGCGGACAGTCTCCAGCCTCCAATGATCCCAGCCAATCAATCGAATAGCCCCTCTTTCATCGGTACGAAGGTAAGAAATCGAACGCTTCTCCAATCGTTCCAACAATTCTTTATGGGGATGCTGGTAACGATTCTTCTTTCCAACTGAAATCAAGGCTAGTTGAGGATGTAATCGATCTAAAAAGACGTCGCTCGAGGATCCTTTTGATCCGTGGTGTCCTACTTTTAAGACGTCTACTTCTAGTTGGGGATAATTGGCTAAAAGCTGTTTTTCTCCTGCTTCTTCAAGGTCCCCAGTAAAGAGAAATCGTTTTTGAAAAAATTGTCCATATAAGACGATCGAATCATTATTTTTCCCATCACCTACTCCATCAGGGGATAAGACCTCTAGATAACTCTCAAATATAGGTAAGTGATCGCCTCTGTTGACAACTTTGATCGAACCATGAAGCTGTTTCAACTGCTCTTGAAATTTGGGTTGGGTGAGGCTTCCCTGACTGATATAAATCGTTTGAATTGGAATTTGTCTGGCCACCTCAAGCATATCTCCCATGTGGTCCTGATCCGTATGTGTCACAACCAAGGCATCGATTTTTCCAACCCCTCGACTCTTAAGGTAAGGAAGGAGGGTTTTCTCAGCATTGGCCGACTGATGACGCTCCTGCCACTTTTCTCCGCTCTTAAAACTGACACGTCCACCCACATCAATTAAGATTGTCCGGCCTTTCCAATCTCGTAAAAAGATACTATCTCCTTGGCCAATATCGACCATCGTAATCTCATTTTCTAAAGGGTGCTTGGTCCAAGCAAAGACAAGAAAGATAGCTCCTATACAAAGTAAGCGCAACCCTTTTTTCTTTCTAAGATCATAGAGGATCCCCAAAAGAAAGATCAAGCCAAGCAGAGCCAACCCTATCGGTTGACCAAATACTAGGGGAAGTGACGTCCCATCTGCGATCCAGCGGATACACGCCTCGATTAAGACAAAGACAGTATTAAAGATGGTCAAAGGTTTTAAAAAAGAGAATAGAAACAAAACAGTCAAACCTGGAAGCAAGACAAGGTCAAATAAAAAGGAAAAGATAAAGGTCAGCGGAATGGACCAGGGTTGAAAGACAGCAAAATAATAGGTTAAAAATGGCAATATGCCTAAGCTAATGCAAGTACTTTCCAGTAGCACTTTTTTAAAACCAACATAGGAACTCGTATCTATCAGGGTCAAAATAAAGGCATACGCACAACTTAAGACACCGCCGGCAGTAAGAAGGAAAAAAGGCATAAAAACCATCAAAAACATGATTGTAACCGCCATATTCTCCATTCCAACAATTCCTTTTTGGGACAATAGTTTTTGCAGAAGGCTACGAACAACAGAGACTGAAAAGCCCGTCAAACCCGCGTAAAGAAAGGAAAGAGGATACATCAAGAAGTCTACCGTTTCTTGCAGAATTCCCAAGCGTAAGAGGATTTTTCGAATACCATTGATGAAAAATCCAACCTGCATTCCTGATAAGGCAAACAAATGGATAATACCTAAGCTGGAATAGAGCTGGTCCATCTCTTCAAAATCAGTATCTAGATAGCCAAAGAGAAGTCCTGTCATATACTGATTCATTGGATGCGGAAAGTGTTCCTTGCTCCAAACAATAGCTTGGCGCCTCAATTGGGAGCACCAATCAAACAGATTCCAGGTTTTAGAAGGCATAGCCGATCGAAAAGACTCAATAGTGATTTGATAGTGGATTCCTTGCGTCTTCAAATAAGCACGGTAATCAAATCCTCGAAAATTTCGCTGACCTACTGGCTCTTCCATCCTTCCTTTATACGAAATATCCAAGGACTTCGTTTGTGATTGCCATTGCTTTTTTTCCTTTTCTGATTTCAACTGATAAAATACTTGGTATGTGTTTCCTTGATCTGTTGCCCTAAAGCTCAGCAAATCACCATTGATCTTAATCGTATCTGGCAGTAAACGTAACTGAGCCGGTGGCTGAGATGCTCCACTTTTGTGCTCGTTTAGAAAACGCTGAATAAAAAAGAAGCCAGCAAAACAAACTGCCAGAACTGCAAGCTTAATCAAGCTTTGACGCTCATTTTTATATCGATTGACTAACAAGAATAGAGCGACGACAAGAATGATCTCCGTCTGAAATGAAGGTTGGTAGACACTGAAATACAAACACAGCAATAAAAAGGCTAAGTGAACCGGCGAAAAGGGAAGCTGCTTAATCCACCGTGAAAGCATCTTTTAATTTCTCCAGCGTTTTCTCACCTATTCCTGACACATTTTTTAGATCCTCTACCGATCGAAAAGGACCGTTTGCTTCACGGTAGGCGATAATATCAGAGGCCCTCTTTTGGCCAATGCCTGAAACCGTCTGTAATTCAGCCTCCGTTGCACGGTTCAAATGCACCTTTCCCGGTTTTTCTGAGCTTGCAGATGAGGTAGTTGGGCTCGCTGAACCGCCAGCCGCGGGAACATCTTCTCCTTCTTTAGCCACATATATGACAGCTTCATCCGTGAGTTTTTGCGCCAAATTAACCGATTGACTATTAGCTTCTGGGGTCATCCCACCAGCTTTATAAATCGCATCGTGAACCCGACTATTGGACCGTAATTCATAAACTCCTGGCTGTTTGACAGCCCCCTTGACATCCACCGTAATGACCTCAGCTTCTTCTGACATTGAAGGGGATGTCTTTTCTTCTTTTGAACTAGAGACCTGTGTTTTTTTCTGGGATGATGATACACTAGACGCTTGATAAAGATCTGGAACTGTCGAAGTACTTGACTTAGGTTGTTGAAGGATAAAATAGCCACCCACTAAAAGGCCAATCACTGCAATCCCTAAAAAGAGTTTGTATTCCTTGATTTTTTCAATCATATCTTCCATGAAAATCCTCCTCTCACTTTTATTATTCGTAAAAATAAAAAAAACTGAGAAAATTTCTCAGTATTTTTACTTATTTTTCCGGTGTTTGTCTGGATCCCATACAAAGCTTGCGAGGTAACTAAAGAGCAAGGTCAAGATGCCCACGACTAAAACAACAGGAATCAGAAGGATTTTCAACAAACGAATCAAGATAAAGGGTTTTGTTGGGGTGTTGATCGCTTGGGCTTCCGCATCCAAACGATCAAACTCCTCTTGAACACGACGGGCAACTTCTGCTACCCCTTCGTCATTCATTTTTTTGATATCTGAAATATCAATTGGATGTCCAAAGTTCATATCAATGCGCTCACCAGTTGCCAAACCGTTCAGATTTCTTGGTCCAGTGTAAGTCACTGGCATGATACGGACCTTAGCCATTTTGGCAATGATGGCGACACCACCTTTAACATCTTGTGAATGCCGGCTCCCACTTGGGAACATAATCAAGGAACGGTTGCTCTTTTTCAACATATTAACGGGGTACTTAATAGCTTCTGCCCCTGGATTTTCACGGTCAATCGGAAAAGCTCCACACATACGAATCCACCAGCCAAAAATACGATTGGTGAAGAGTTCTTTTTTCGCCATAAAAATAAACTGCTTGGGCTTGGTCGCAAAGGCCATATAAACGGGATCCCACCAAGTCCGGTGAGGAGATACCAGGATATAATTTTCATCACGATCTGGAATATTTTCCTTATGATGGTAATGGGCATTGCCATTTAAAACCCAAAGAATAAAGGCAACAAGGCCACGTAAGTAGGTGTAAAACATAGTTGTTCCTCAAATTCATTCATTTGTTACGATATATGATGTAAAATCATATGGATTCTTTCTTATTATACCCTATCCTTATTTTGACCGCAAACCTTTTTGTAGAAAAAAGTCTCAGCAGGCCAATTCTAGATAGTCTTTTTCGCAAAAAAATGATATCATATTGTCTATGGAAACTATTGATTTAAAGGGCTTGTCCCTCAGTGAAGTCCGCAAGAAAATGGATCGTGGACAAACCAATGATTTTACAACAAATACAAGTACCAGTACCTGGCAAATCATCAAGCGCAATGTCTTTACCTTGTTTAATACCTTGAACTTTGTGATTGCAGTAGCTCTTGCTGCTGTACAAGCCTGGAGCAATATGGTTTTCTTTGCTGTCATTAGCTTTAATGCGATCACAGGGATCATGACTGAAATGCGGGCCAAACGAATGATTGACAAGCTCAATCTCATGAGCCGGGAGCTAGTGACGGTCATTCGAGACGGGGAGAAAGATGCGATTTCACCGGAAGAGCTCGTCCTTGGTGATTTAATCCTACTTTCTTCTGGGGAACAAATCCCGAGTGATGCCGAGGTCATGTCTGGAATTGCTGAAGCCAACGAAGCGATGCTAACAGGTGAGAGTGATCTGGTCTTAAAAGAGGTCGGTGATGAACTGCTTTCTGGTAGTTATATTGCCAGTGGTCAAGTCTATGCCCGTGTCAAGCGAGTTGGGGCAAACAACTATGCCAACAAACTGATGATGGAAGCCAAAACCTTGAAGCCCATCAATTCGCGTATTCTCTATAACTTGGCGAAAATCTCTAGCTTCACTGGAAAAATTATCATCCCATTTGGTCTTGCTCTCTTCTTTGAAGCTCTGTTGATTAAAATGCTGCCCATCAAGGATTCCGTTGTGAATTCTTCCACTGCTCTCTTGGGAATGTTGCCAAAAGGAATCGCCCTTTTGACCGTTACTTCTCTCCTGACGGCGGTGATTAAGCTCGGCATGCGCAAGGTTCTAGTTCAAGAAATGTACTCAGTAGAAACTCTAGCGCGTGTAGATACCTTGTGTCTGGATAAGACTGGGACCATCACCCAAGGCAAGATGACCGTGGAAGCCCTCCACAGTTTATCCGATCATTTTTCTGAGGAAACCATCAAGGTGATCCTATCAGCTTACATGCAAAATAGTGAAGATACCAACCCTACTGCGCAAGCTATTCGTAAGGCTTATGGGGAATTGGAGCACGCCTATTCTGCTGAAAATATCATTCCATTTTCGAGTGATCGGAAATGGGGAGCCATGCACTTATCCAATCTTGGAACCGTCTTTCTCGGTGCTCCTGAAATGCTTCTTCACGAAAATCCAACGGCTGTTGTCGAAGCACAAGCCCGCGGATCACGGGTGCTCGTCCTTGCCCACAGCTCAGAAATGATCAGTATGCAAGAGTTGACATTGCCAGAGGATCTTGAAGGAATTGCCGTTATTGAAATTACGGACCCAATCCGCGAAGGCGCATCGGATACCCTAGAGTATCTGCGCTCTGAAGGTGTGGATCTAAAAATCATCTCTGGCGACAATCCTGTAACCGTTTCTTATATAGCCCAACAAGCTGGCTTTAAAAACTATGAGAACTACATCGATTGTTCAAAAATTGGTGATGATCAATTAGTCGATCAAGCAGAAGATACAGCTATCTTTGGACGTGTATCCCCTCACCAAAAGAAACTACTCATCCAGACCTTGAAAGCAGCTGGCCGGACAACGGCTATGACTGGAGATGGGGTCAATGATATCCTCGCTCTTCGTGAAGCTGACTGCTCGATCGTGATGGCCGAAGGAGATCCTGCAACCCGTCAAATTGCAAATATTGTTCTTTTGAACTCTGACTTTAATGACGTTCCAGAAATTCTATTTGAAGGTCGTCGTGTGGTGAATAATATTGGACGAATCGCCCCCATCTTCTTCATCAAGACCATTTATTCCTTCCTCTTGGCTATTATCTGTATTGCCAGCGCCCTTTTCTTCAACGTCAATTATTTGCTGATTTTTCCTTTCATTCCTATTCAAATCACCTTGATCGACCAATTCGTCGAAGGCTTCCCACCATTTGTGCTGACCTTCGAACGCAATATCAAACCGGTTGAAAAACACTTCTTGAGACGTTCCCTTCTGTTAGCCCTACCGAGCGCCTTGATGGTCGTCTTTAGCGTCTTGTTTATTCGCCTTTGGGGAGCAAGCCATGGTTGGTCTGCAGCCGATATGTCTACTGTATCCTACTACTTACTTGGATCCATCGGTTTCCTATCCGTTATCCGTGCTTGCCTACCACTAAACATCTGGCGCACCCTTCTCATTCTCTTTTCGGTTGTTGGATTTTATGCATCTGCAGTCGTCCTGAAAAACCTGATCGAGATTTCACTCCTTACGGCTACTACTTTCCCAGTTTATCTGGCATTGATGGCCATCTTTACTGGTGTCTTTATCCTGACAACGATTCTACAAAAGTATGAATTTGATTAAAAAAGTTGAGAGAAAAACTCTCAACTTTTTCTGTTCTGCCCACCTTTCCCCAAGTCTTTTTTCATGCTATAATAGAGCTATGACAGATATCGAATTAAAAGACGGTGAGCGCGTCAATCAACTCTTTTCAAGTGATGTGAAAATCATACAAAATCGGGAAGTCTTTAGTTACTCCGTGGATAGCGTCCTGCTCTCGCGCTTTCCAAAATTACCGAAGCGAGGCTTGATTGTAGACCTCTGCGCGGGAAATGGGGCTGTTGGCCTTTTTGCGAGTACCCGCACGCATGCAAAGATTATCGGTGTCGAAATTCAAGAACGTCTAGCAAATATGGCTACCCGTTCCATTGCGCTCAATGGCTTGGACCAACAAATGTCCATGATCACCGATGACCTCAAGCATCTCCCCCAACATATCAAAGGGAGTAAGGTCGATATTATCCTTTGCAATCCCCCTTATTTCAAAGTTGATGAACATTCAAACCTCAATGAAAGCGAACACTACCTCCTAGCTCGGCATGAGATCACGACCAATTTAGATGAGATTTGCCATGTGGCCCAACGGGTCCTCAAATCAAATGGTCGCTTAGCAATGGTCCATCGTCCTGACCGATTCTTGGACATTGTAGAGACGATGAAGCGCTACAATCTTGCCCCTAAGCGGATCCAGTTTGTCTATCCAAAAGTGACCAAAGAGGCCAATATGTTATTGATTGAAGCGATCAAGGACGGCTCACTAGATGGTTTAAAGATCCTGCCTCCCCTCTTTATTCACAATGAAGATGGCAGCTATACTGACGAAATTCATGAGATCTATTATGGAAACTAAAGCTTATATGTATGTTCTGGAGTGTGCGGATGGCTCCCTCTACACAGGTTATACAACAGACGTTGAAAAACGTGTCAAGACCCACAATGCTGGAAAGGGGGCCAAGTACACACGGGCTCGCCTCCCTGTCACCCTCCTCTATCAGGAATCCTATCCCGATAAACCCTCTGCCATGTCTGCTGAAGCTCTTTTTAAAAAGAAATCACGCCAGGCAAAATTAAACTATATCAAAGAAAACCGTCGGACTTCGTGATCCAACGGTTTTTCATTTACAAGAAAGTCATACGGTATTGGTGAGTTCGCTGTTCTTGTGGGCGCAACAGAATGACCCCTTTCTTGTCTTCGAAGAAATCCCCTTCTTCATCTGATGTTGGTAGCCCTGTCCAAGGCTCCAAGGCAATGAAGGGCCCATCATTACTACTTGACCAAAGAACCAAATGATCAAAATCAGAAAATGTAAATCCGATGCCATTACCGGATTTTTTTGAGATGAGCTGGACAGATTTTGAGGCTAACTCATCCAAAATAATGGCATCCTTTTGAAAGAGTTCATGTGTCAATTGTAAGCGCCGGTCCTGATTGAAAAATGGCAAACGCTTCGTTCGATTGATCAAACCAGTATCTGTATTCAAGAAGGGAATACTGCAAGTTTCTTCTTGTTCAAATACCAATTCATAATCGTCATAAGTTTCATCTGCTAAAAGGGGGCAACGAAAGGCTGGATGACCCCCAATACAATAGGGCATGACTTGATCTAGCTCAAGATTTTGCACACGATAAGTCGTACTGACTTCTTTTCCACTCAATTCATAAGCAATTTCTACTCGAAAATGAAAAGGGTAGTTTTGCAAACTTTCTGGGTTTGAAGTGATGGCAAAGACCAGGCGATTGGCACTATGTTCTTTGAGTTGAAATTCTCTCTTGCGAATCAAACCATGTCTTGGTAGCTGCCCTGTCTGCTCTCCACTGTTTAGATGGTACTTTACTTGGCCATTTCGTACATTTCCACAAATCGGGAATAGAACAGGAGCTTGTCCTCCCCAATACTTGGCATCACCTTGCCACAAATACTCTAGGCCCTCCCTATTTTGTATCGACTTTAGTTCTCCTCCAAATGACCTACATTTTAGTTGAAGAACATCATTTTTTAACTCAAAATCCATTATAGAATCCCCTTCTCCTGCTTGCTTTGATCGAAAAGCAAGACAACTTTCTCTTAAAATCTATAGATTTTTAAAAAATTTCAAAAAAACGTTGACAAGGCACAAAAATAATTGTACAATTAATATGTTAACAGAAACAATTAATTTTAGCAATTCCCAACTTCTGTTAACCGATCTTTTTCAGAAGTGATGGGTTGTACCCGTCATTCTCGAAAAATTCCTCCTACATTTGGTCTCCTTATAAATATACAAGGGTTAACGATTGCGCAACCCTTGTATTTTTTATTTTCTAAAAAAGACGGCCGATCTGCGACCGTCGTCTTATAGGATTTATTTATCCCCTTTATTTCGGATGACAAAGCCGTTTTTCTTTTCATTTGAAGTACGATGTGGGCGTTTGTTTCCCTTTCCTTCAAAGTCTCGGCTATTTTTATTGGACTTCCGTTTGAAATCACGGCGTCCACCATCCCGGTCTTCTCTTCGGTTTCGATCACGACGTTGGTCTCCACGGTAGCCATTTCCACGACCACCTTTGCCCTTTCCACCAAAACCACCAGAAGATGGTTTAAATGGCAATGGTTTTTCACGCGCAATTTCCACTTCTGGAAGGCTATCTGGATCTTGAACAGTTAAGCTCAAAATATACATCGCCAATTCTTCCGGAGTAAATTCTGCTGCCAGTTTGCGAGCATCTTTGCCAAACTTCTCAAAGTTGGTCCGGATGCTTTCATCCTCAAAGTCACGTTCAATTTTCTTCAACGCCACTTGTTTTTTCGCTTGGAAGGCTTCTTCTGCTGTCGCAGGTTTCATCCCCTTCATCCGCTTTTTGGTGAGGTTTTCAATAATTTGGAGATAGCCCATTTCATTCGGCGCGATAAAGGTAATGGATTGACCTGATTTTCCAGCACGACCTGTACGACCAATCCGGTGAACATAGCTTTCAGGATCTTGTGGAATATCGTAGTTGTAGACATGCGTCACACCTGAAATGTCCAAGCCACGCGCTGCCACATCAGTAGCTACAAGAACATCCAGATTCCCATTTTTGAAATCGCGAAGGACACGCAGGCGTTTGTTTTGATCCAAATCTCCATGAATTCCTTCTGCTCGGAAACCACGGATCTTCAAGCCACGCGTCAACTCGTCGACACGGCGCTTGGTCCGACCAAAGACGATGGCTAGTTCAGGCTGTTCCACATCCATGAGACGGGTCATGGTGTCAAACTTCTCACCTTCTTTGACACGGATATAGTACTGATCTACTAATTCTGTCGTCAATTCTTTAGCAGCAATCTTGACATGCTCAGGCTCTTTCATAAACTGGACACCGATCCGTTTGATGGCATCCGGCATGGTAGCTGAAAAGAGCAAGGTTTGACGTTCCTCAGGAACACGGCTAATAATGGCTTCGATATCCTCTAAGAAGCCCATGTTAAGCATTTCATCTGCTTCATCCAGGATCAAGGTTTCAATATGATTGAGTTTCAAAGCCTTACGCTTGATCAAATCCAGTAAGCGTCCAGGTGTTCCCACAACGATGTGCGCGCCTGACTTCAAAGCTTTAATTTGCTTTTCAATGCTGGACCCACCATAGACAGAACGGACTTTGACACCCTTACTACGTCCAAAGCGGAACAATTCTTCCTGACTCTGAACTGCCAATTCACGCGTTGGCGCAATGACAAGGGCTTGGATAACGGTATTATCCACATCAATCTTCTCCAAAGTTGGAAGACCGAAAGCCGCAGTTTTACCAGTCCCTGTTTGCGCTTGACCGATGACGTCTTTTCCCTCAAGGGCCAAAGGAATAGTTTGTTCTTGGATGGGGCTCGCTTCTACAAAGCCAGCTTTTTCAATTTCTGCTAATAAGGAAGCAGAGAGGTTAAATTCGTTGAATTTCAATTGTTTCTTCTTTCTAAAAGTGGTGCGAAGCCACTTTATCACACTTCGTTCAATGCATTGCATTGATGGCTCAGGAAGTCGCCTTCCTTGGTTTGCTGTCGTAACACTCATTTGAACAAAATCCAACTTTGCTAGGATTTTAATTAGCGAAAAACTGGATGCAGATAACGATTGCCCGACCAACCTCTATGCTAGAGCTTCAGGTGATTCCCATCCTGCATACAAAAAGTTCTTCCCTAGGTTTTTCTCATACAAGTATACAACTTATCTAGTATAACACAATGAAGAAACAAAAGATAGTCAAACGAAAACATTTTTATCGTTTGACCAATCTTTGCTAGTTGAAAGTGCGAAGGCTGGCTAAATGATACCGATTTAGAATCGCTATTTTACGGACTATTTTTCAAAAAAGCTTTTTATTTTAAACTATAATTTCTTTGTAAAAACTTTTATTTTTTGGCAGGTCCTACCTTGCGTTTTTACAAATAAATATGTATAATACAATTAGTATCTAAAATATTTCTGTAATAAAGAAATAGGATCCTTCTATTCATTCAACGATTTATTCTAAGTTCTAACTGATTTAGAAACCACTCAGTACTATTAAATCTACTCCTACTATTTCCAAGAAGATTTTGTACAGTCGATGAAACTACTCACACTGCCCCTTCTTTGGAGAGGAGGGCAGGTGTTTAGATACTTCCTATTTTTTCAGTGTATTTTAGATACGAGAGAGGCTCGGATTTCTCCAAGCCTCTTTTTTATCTTTTTTTAACAATCCATCGCATGACTTTGGCAAGTAGCAACCATAAAATAAAGCTACAAACGGATACATAAATCCAGGCATTTGGATCCTGCGTCAATGGGAGAGGAATATTCATCCCAAAGAAACCAGTGATCACGGCTAAGACAGCCAACAAGGCTTCAAAGATGGTCAGGGTGGTCAAGTTATCATTCAGATTATTGTTTAGGATATTGTTGTAAGAGCCAGACAGTTGTTGCAAGACATTGGAAATCAACTCGGTCATGGAAACCAGCTGATTGGCTTCGATCATGGCATCATCAAATTGTTCTTTTTCAATATCATCCATTCTCCGATAAATGGCATGCGCTTTAATATGTTCCAGCAACATCCGATTTTGTTTGGCTGCAGCAAGGAGGTAAACCATACCGGTCTCAAGGTCGGATAGGGCATAGAGGTTCTTACTGGTTGTGGTTTTTCGAAGGAGGCGATTGAGGTCATCCTTGTGCTTATCTAAACGGTCTATAATCGGGTAATAGGCATTACTGATCATTTCAAGACCGGCAAAAAGCAACTTAAAAATGGACAACTCTCCATGAGCTTCCAAGTAGCTCATCATCTGTTCAATGATGTAAACATTTTCTTGGTTACTGATCGTGACCAGACGGGTATCCTGAACGATAAAAGCCATAGGAATTGTTTCGTAATATTCCTTATCTTTTTCCAGGTTCAAGACATTGTAGATAAAGGTGATCGTCCCGTTTTCTCGATTGTAGTCCATATGCGCTCGTTCATTTTTATCCAGAGCGTACTCAATCGTTTCTTTGTCAATATCGTATTTCTTATAGAGATAGGAATTCTCTGTGATCCTATCTGAATCGATATTGATCCATTTCCGATCTTGACCCAATTGTTTATCGATAAACATGTTGACTCCTTTCCCTACTATTTATCAATGGTTTGGTGCAGCTGATTATTTAAAAACAGCACTGGCTAAAGCTTGTTGGATTTCAATGACGCTATTGTCACTCTTGAATTGCAAGATTTCTGAAGGCTCCACTGCAGAAGAGACCCAGATTTTTAATTCCGCATCTAAATCAAAATGACCAGAGGTTTCAACAGAAAAACGAGAAATAGAGCGATAAGGAAGGGATTTGTAGGACGTTTTCTTCCCTGTTACTCCTTGTTTATCCACCAAAATCAAGCGATATTCTGTAAAGACAATGAGGTCCCGAATCAAGCTAAAAGCAAGTGTCACTTGCTCTCCAGGCACCAAGATATCTTCCAGATCTCTTTCCACCTTGTCGACATTTTTTTGAGAGGCATTGCCCATCAAACCACTTAGTAATCCCATCATTTCTCCTTTATAAGCGAAAACGGATAGATTTTCGTTTTCTTATTTTTTTTGTTATGAATCGGTTGTAAAAAGTTCCTTACCCCATCTTTTCTTCCAGCTCTACGTCTGGGTATTTGTCTGCAAACCAACGGAGGGCAAAGTCATTTTCAAAGAGGAAAACAGGCTGGTCAAAGCGGTCCTTAGCTAGGATGTTTCGGCTTGAAGACATGCGCTCATCTAGGTCTTCTGGCTTGATCCAACGAACGGTCTTTTTACCCATTGGGTTCATAACGACTTCGGCATTGTATTCATTTTCCATGCGGTGCTTGAAGACTTCAAACTGAAGTTGCCCGACAGCACCCAACATGTATTCACCCGTTTGGTAGTTGGTATAGAGCTGAATAGCTCCTTCTTGCACCAATTGCTCAATCCCTTTGTGGAAGGATTTTTGCTTCATGACGTTCTTAGCTGACACTTTCATGAAGATTTCAGGTGTAAAGGTTGGCAGTGGTTCAAATTCAAACTTGTTTTTGCCCACTGTCAAAGTATCTCCAACCTGATAAGTCCCGGTATCGTAAACCCCGATGATGTCTCCTGCTACAGCATTGCTGACATTTTCACGGCTTTCGGCCATAAATTGAGTGACATTAGATAGCTTAGCACCCTTACCGGTACGAGGGAGATTGACACTCATACCACGTTCAAACTCACCAGATACGATCCGCACAAAGGCGATACGGTCACGGTGACGAGGGTCCATGTTAGCTTGGATTTTAAAGACAAAACCTGAGAAATCCTTGTCGTAAGGATCGACAAGTTCACCATCTGTCTTCTTGTGACCGTGAGGCTCCGGAGCAAACTTGAGAAAAGTCTCAAGGAAGGTTTGCACACCAAAGTTCGTCAAAGCGGATCCAAAGAAGACTGGAGTTAATTCACCCGCAAAGATGGCTTCTTCTGAGAATTCATTTCCAGCCTCTTGCAAGAGTTCGATGTCGTCTTTCACTTGCTCGTAGAAGGGGTTGTTAGCAAAAAGCTTGTCTCCGTCTTCTAGACTCGCAAAACGCTCGTCTCCTTTATAGAGTTCCAAGCGTTGGTTATAAAGATCGTAGAGTCCCTCAAAGGCTTTTCCCATTCCGATCGGCCAGTTCATTGGGTAACTGGCAATCCCCAAGACTTCTTCTAATTCTTCTAAGAGGTCCAGTGGCTCACGACCATCACGGTCCAACTTGTTCATAAAGGTAAAGACGGGGATGCCACGGTGTTTGACAACCTCAAACAATTTCTTGGTTTGGGCCTCAATCCCCTTGGCAGAGTCTACCACCATGACCGCAGCATCCACCGCCATCAAGGTCCGGTAAGTATCTTCTGAGAAGTCCTCGTGCCCTGGGGTATCTAGGATATTGACCCGTTTGCCATCATAGTCGAACTGCATGACAGATGAGGTTACCGAAATCCCACGTTGTTTCTCGATATCCATCCAGTCAGACTTGGCAAAGTTTCCTGTTTTCTTCCCTTTTACGGTACCAGCCTCACGAATCTCTCCCCCAAAGTAGAGCAATTGCTCTGTAATCGTCGTTTTACCAGCATCCGGGTGAGAGATAATGGCAAAGGTACGGCGTTTTTTAATTTCTTCTTGTACGTTCATGTTCCTAATTCTTTCTCTTTTTATTTTCTGATAAATTTACAAATTCATCTCTACATCGGATCTCTCCTCAATTTCTCTATCTTTTCTATTATAGCGAAAAGAGGCACTTTTTTCAATGATGGATCCTTTTGGGGAAGCAAAAAAAGAGAGTGGGACAGAAATCGGTCATTCGTTAGAATTCGATTTCGTCGTCCCACCTCCGCACAGTTGAGTAGGGCTGTAAAAGCTGATGAAATCAGCGTAGTAGAGCCCACTCAACCGCTGCGTCTTGATCGACAATCCAAAAACAATTGAGAGGCTAAGACTTCTGTCCCAGCCTCTTCTTATCGGGCTCTATAATTTCTGTAGTGGGTAAAACCACTGTAGAAATTATGGAGTCTATTTTGTTGTAGAAAAAAAGCTCCAT